>CAYLOD010000005.1:30856-42348 GCA_964385235.1 uncultured Clostridium sp. | reverse complement strand
TATATTTACCTTAAGAGATATGTAAAGAACAAGGATTACGCGGTAATAGGCGGGCTTCTGTACGCTTTTTCGGGATTCGGAATATATAACATATTCTTTAATCATTTTCATGAGGCTATGATAACCTTCCCGCTGCTCCTCGCGGCTGTTGACGAGCTGATGTATAATCAGCGTAAGGGTCTGGTTGCGATAGCCGCCTTTGCCTGCTGCACAATAAACTACTATTTCTTTGCGGGACAGGCTGTTTTTGCTATTATCTACTGGATAGTAAAGATCGCTTCCGGCAGCTTTGAGCTGAACACCCGAAAATTTTTCCAAATAGCTTTTGAGGCGATTCTCGGCTTTGCCGCAAGCTCGTTTGTTTTCCTGCCGACACTTGCGACAGTAACTGAAAATCCCCGTATATCAGACCCGCCAAACGGATGGAGCGCGCTGATATATGGCTGGGGGCAGAGGTATGTTCATATAATCGAATCGTTCTTCTTCCCGCCCGACCTGCCTGCCCGTCCGAATTTCACGCCCGACTCAAACGCGAAGTGGGCGTCAGTAGCGGCGTATCTGCCGATGTTCAGCATGGTCGGCGTGTTCTCGTTTATGAAGCTCAAGGATAACAGATTCAAGTGGCTCCGTTATATACTGCCCATACTGTTCCTCTGCACAATGATTCCCATACTCAACAGTATTTTCCAGCTTTTTAACGCGTCATATTACGCAAGATGGTTTTATATGCTGACGCTTCTTATGGCTCTCGCAACAATCGTTTGTCTTGATAATGAGGAAACAAACTTTGGCTACGGCTTGAACTTTACCTTTGGCATAACAGTCGCGATAGCTGTCTGTATCGGTATTATGCCGAATACAACAACAGAAAATGATGTCAATACCACTACCTACGGTCTTATGGAATATCCCGAACGGTTCTGGATATATGTCGCGTTCTCGCTTGTCGGACTTGTTCTGACGACTATTCTGCTGTATATGCGAAAGGTCAGACATAAATATTTTATCAGAGTGACAACAGTATTTCTCGCGGCTTTTTGTGTGGCGTATTCCACATATATAATAGGAACAGGCAAAAATGAGGGAGCTTACCAAAAGGATTTTATTATTCCGAATGCGCTTAATAACGGTAAGGATCTTGAGCTTGATGATATAAAGGACGTACGCTCCGATTTTTATGACAGCATGGACAATATGGGTATGTTTTGGCAAATCCCGAATATTCAGGCGTTCCAAAGTGTCGTCCCGGGTTCTATAATAGAATTTTACGAATCAAACGGTGTTGACCGCTCCGTCGCGTCGCGCCCCGATACTGAATACTACGGACTGAGGAGCTTTCTCTCCTGCAAATATTTGTTTGACCAAAAAGGAACGTTTGATGCGGGAAATGACACAAAAATGCCGTATTGGACTTATCTTGACAGGCAAAATGGCTTTGACGTATATACAAACGACTGTTATATACCGTATGGATTTACCTACGATGATTATATTACCGAGGAGCAGTACGAGCAATTAACAGATGCAAACCGTCATTTGCTGCTGTTAAAGGCTATGGTATTAAATGATGAGCAGGCTGAAAAATACGGCGATATACTCAATCACACAAAAAATATATATAGGTATGATTATACCGAGGAAGCATATAAAGAGGACTGCGAAAACAGAAATAAGCTGACCTGCTCCGATACTGAGTTTGACAACGGCGGCTTTACTTCGCATATAAAAACAAAGGACAGCGACGAGCTTGTATTCTTCAGCGTTCCGTACACCAAGGGCTGGTCGGCTGAGGTGAACGGAAAGCCGGTCGAAATCGAGAAGGTCAACGTGGGCTTTATGGCGGTCAGAGTCCCCGCTGATACCGATTGCGAGATTCGCTTTAACTATAAGACGCCATATTTTACACTCGGCTTTGGAATAACCTGCGGTTGCGCCCTCATATTTATAGCTTACATGGCTTTTCCGTTTAAGTCAAAGAAAAAAACAGGCAGACACTCCGCTGATGAAGATTCCTATGAGGCTGCCGAAACAAATGACGAGGTTGACATTTCCGCCTGCTCTGATGTGAACCGCGAAAGTACGGACGATGAATCGGAACCTGAAAACAAAGACAGCAACGGTGATAATGAGATTGAAACGTAACGCAGAATACGATATTGGCTTAATGATAGGGTGGTACTATGAGCTTTGGCAAAAAAATTCTTGATTATAAAGACGACATTTTAAGGGATCTTGATGAGCTTATTAAAATTCAGTCCGTAGCCTCAAAGAGTCAGGACGACGCGTCCGAAGCGCTTAAATTTATACTGCGGCGCGCCGGAGAGATGGGTTTTGCGACGGAGAATATTGAAAACGTGGCGGGTCATGCGGAGTACGGCGAGGGAGAAGAGCTTGCGGCGGTTCTGACTCATGTGGATGTTGTTCCCGCTGGCGACGGCTGGAGCGTTGAGCCATTTGCGCTAACGCGCAGAAACGGCAGACTGTATGGCAGAGGAGTTGCGGACGATAAAGGTCCCGCAATAGTCGCTCTGTACTGCTTAAAGGCTTTAAAGGACAGCGGCGTTCCGTTTAAGCGCAGAATGAGAGCTGTTTTCGGCGCGTCCGAGGAGATCGGAATGACCGACATGGAAAAATACTTTTCAAAACAGCCGCTTCCCGATATGGCGTTTACTCCGGACCTTGAATACGGAATATGCAATGTCGAGAAGGGTATTCTGCAAATCGAGATATACTCGAACGAGAATGACGCGAAAACACTTACCGCTATGTGCGGAGGGAATGCGGTAAACGCCGTAGCTTCTAAGGCTTACGCGCTTATCGACTGTTCGGAATCGGAGGATCATCAGCTTCGTCGTTTTGCTGACGCGAAGCCGGGAGATTACGAATTTGACTACACTATAGACGGAATGAAGATAGTTTCACGGGGCAAATCCTCTCACGGCTCTACTCCCGAGCTTGGCTTTAACGCGATAACCAACCTTATCAGACTTCTTGCCGCGAATTTCGGACAGACGGTTCTCGGCAGTCTTTGCGCGTTTCTTGACGATGCTGTAGGACTTGAAACTGACGGTCTTTCACTGGGTATAAAGTGCGGCGATGAGCAGTCGGGCGACCTCACGGTCAATGTGGGTACTATTGATATAGGCGAAACGTACATGAAAGCGACGCTCGATATACGCTATCCCGTAACAGCCGACAGCGACGATATAATTTATAATATCAGGCAGCGCGCCGCTTACGACGGCCTGAAAATTAAAATCAAAACAAACGAACCTCCTCTGTATGTTCCCGAAACAGCCCCGGTAATAGCGATTCTCAAGGACGCGTACAGAAATATTACGGGCGAGGAAGCTACCGTATTCTCAACCGGCGGCGGCACATACGCGAGAGCTCTGCACAACAGGGGCGTCGCGTTTGGCGCGATAATGGGCGAGGAGTGCAATATCCATGCCGTTGACGAGAGCATAGACGAGGAGAAGTTCTTTCTGCACGCGCAAATATGCCTTGAGGCCATGTATAATTTAGTCAAAACGTCCCCCGCCGGGCCCCGTCCCGCCGGGCCCCGCCCCGCCTCATCATAGGCGGGAGCCGCGCCCTGTGACGGGATAACTTTATTAAAGCCGGCTGCGGAATGATCCGCAGCCTTGATCCCGCGATATTTTAAGGAGATTTATATGCTGCGATTTATTATAAGCCTTTGGGCGGCTAAGTTTTGCCTGTTCATTTTTAAGCATACGGGGCACGAGAAAGACGACCGCCCCGGTATTTTGGCGCTGAGGCTATGTCCGAGCTTTATTGATAAGGTTAAAAAGCCTCCGCTCGTAATTGCCGTAACAGGTACAAACGGTAAAACAACTATATCAAACCTTGTCGGAAATATTCTTGAGCTTGAGGGGAAAAAGGTCGCATATAACAACTGGGGAGCTAACTATCAAGCGGGACAGGCACGGTGCCTGCTCGACGCGGTTAATATTTTCAACAGACCGACGCGGGACGCCGCCGTAGTTGAGGTGGACGAGCTTCTTTCCTTCAAGACTTTACCGTGGATCCGACCGGATTATGTCATAGTTACAAACATATGCCGCGATTCGATAAGGCGAAACGCCCATCAGGATCTTATATTCAGCAGAATAAACCTCGGTGTTTCAAGTCTGCCGGACACAACTCTTATCCTCAACGCGGACGACCCGAACAGCAGCTTCCTCGGAGAGAATAATAATAAACGCTTTTTCGCGATAGCCGATCAACACACGGACGTTTTTCAAACAAATGTTTCCGATTTCCCCGTATGTCCTAAGTGCGGGGCGGTTCCTGTATTTAACTATCGCCATTATCGGGATATAGGCAGTTTCAAATGCCCTAAATGCGGATTAAAATCCAAAGAAAGCGATTACCTCGGCTTAAAGGCCGATTTTGACAAGCGTGAGATTACAGTCAGAGAAAAAGACGGGGAGTTTAAATATCCCCTTGTTTCCGATACTGTTTTTAACGCTTTCAATATTATGGCCGTAATAACGCTTTTCCGCTCTATAGGATATGAACCGAAGCGTATAGCTGAGGACATCAAGCGGATCAAGCTTCCCGAAAACAGAGCCGCTTGCGAGGATCTGGGAAAGATAAAAATGTATACCTTTTCCGCGAAAGGACAGAATGTGTCCGCGGCTTCCACTGTTTTTGAATATCTCGCAAAAGAACCGTCAAAGAAAGAACTAATCCTCCTTCTTGATGAGCATTACGGGGACGATCCGAATATCGAAACTGTCACATGGCTGTATGAAACGGATTTTGAGTACCTCAACAGAGATAATATTAAGAAAATCATTGTTGCCGGTCAACGTTACCTTGATTATAAGCTCCGTCTGCGTCTTGCCGGAATACCTGCGGAAAAAACGGTATGTGTATTTGATGAGCAGACGATACCCGACTATGTATCGACAGATGGCATAGAGTCAATATATGTTCTTCATGACGTTACGACCGTCCTCAGAGCTAAAAATATAAAAGATAAAATAAAAGACAGGATTACAGCGAACGAACGGAATATAAAGGAGGATATATGAAAATCGAAGTGCTTTATCCGGAACTGTCCAACCTTTACGGTGACTATTATAACGCGAAATACCTTGCCATGTGTATTCCCGGAAGTCAGACAGTATTTACCTCAAATTCAGACAAGCCCGCTTTTATGAGTGAAAAGACAGATATTGTCTGCATGGGCTCTATGTCGGAACACAATCAGGAATTTGCGGTAAAAAGCCTTATGCCCTATAAGGATAAAGTCAGGGAGCTTATCGAAGGCGGAACATTCTTTCTTGTGACGGGAAACTCACTTGAGATATTCGGAAAATATATAGAGGACGACGGCAAAATAACAGAATGTATCGGCGCGCTTGATTTTTATTCAAAGCGTCAGATGAACGACAGGAGAAATTGCTTTTTCCTTGGTGAATTTCCAACTGAAAACGGAGACATTAAGATCGTCGGTCATAAATCTCAGTTTTCCTTTTCTCATGGCGCGGATGCGGAAAAGCCTTTTATTAAGGTAAACGGCGGCTTCGGGATAAATCTTGAAAGCGGGAACGAGGGTATCCGCCATAAGAATTTCTTCGGGACATACCTTCTCGGTCCATTTATTATTTTAAACCCTTATTTTTTAAAGTACCTTTTAAGGCTGATGGGAGTAAGTGACGAGCTTCTTTATGAGGAGGAAACGGTCAACGCGTACAATGAGCGTCTTGAAAGACTTCAGCGCAACGGAATGAAATTCATGATGGGTGCGGAATGACCTTATGTGAAAAACCACTCGAAAGGTATGATACAAAAATATGGGTAAGGCGGGATTTCTTATAAAACGCATATTCACCCTCGATTACAAAAACCTTATGAGGACGGCAAACGAAGTTCATAAGGAAAGCGGTAAGGGCAGAATATCGTCGTTCGCGGATATAGTAAAATGCGGTTTAAAGTATCAGGCGGGCTATATGGACTACAAGCTTTTTAAGATGTATGAGCTTAATGACGAGGAACGCGCGAAAATACTGACAAGGGGTAAAAACGACGCCTATGTTAAACGCTTAAACGACAAGGAGTATGTCGGGATTTTTTCGGACAAGGCTGAGTTTAACAGGCATTTTAATGAATACCTGTGTCGGGAATGGATATTGCTCAATGAGAACAACGAGAGTGAGTTCAGAAAATATCTCAAGGGCAAGAAAAGGATAATCGTAAAACCGCTCGGTCTGTGCTGCGGCAAGGGGATTGAAATTATTGAAACCGATAAATATGAGCCTGACGTCCTCTTTAAATATTTGCTTAAAAACGATTGTCCGCTTGTAGAGGAGGTAGTCACACAATGCCGTGAAATATCAGCCATATATCCGTCGTCTGTAAATACCATCAGAGTTGTGACTGTTCTGAGTGATAGAAACGTCCCGTCTGTTGTCGCCGCTTTTTTCAGAATAGGCACAGGCGGAAATGTAGTAGATAACTTTAATCACGGCGGTATAACAGCGCCTATAAATATTGAAACGGGGAAAATAGAACACAAGGCGCGCAGCAAGAGCAATGTATATTTCAGCGAACACCCCGATACAGGAGCGCGGATACTCGGATTTACCATACCGAGGTGGAATGAGCTGACGGATTATGCCAAAAGACTTGCCCTTGTTATTCCGCAGATGAGGTATGTCGGCTGGGATATATGTATAACAGAAAATGGCTTTGCGGTAATTGAGGCAAATGAGTATCCCGGAAATGATCTTTATCAGATACCGAAGGAAAATATAGGTACGGCAAATTTAATCGAGGACGCGCTAAAAAAATAAAAACACGGCAATAAGACAGTTAGGTTCAAAAATTTATTTTCGAGATTTTTTTCTTGATTTTTTGATGATTGTATGATACAATTAATCTGTTATGTGGAAGATTTGAAAGAGGTGAATCCGGAATGAAAGAAAAAATTCATCCTAATTATCAGGAAACAACAATAACCTGCGCTTGCGGTAATGTTATCAAAACAGCTTCTACAAAGAAAGATATTCACGTTGAAATATGCTCAAAGTGCCACCCTTTCTTTACAGGCAGACAGAAGCTCGTTGATACAGGCGGTCGTGTCGATAAGTTCAGAAAGCGTTACGGCCTCGACAAATAATTTGAATTTTATGAAGGGACGGCACACTGTGTCGTCTTTTTTGTTTGCGGGGATAGTATGGATACATATAAAACAATAAAAACCGAAGCCCGGGACGAATTTGTCGAGCGCCGCTCACGCTTTATCGGATATATTAAGCCCGTGACAGATGAACAGAGCGCTGTGGACTTCATAAACGAAAAAAAGCGCGTTCACCGGGACGCGGCGCATAACGTTTATGCCTATATACTCAGGGACGGGCAGATAAAAAGATACTCCGACGACGGAGAGCCGCAGGGTACGGCGGGAATGCCCGTTCTCGATGTTTTGCGAAAAGCGGATATAGTAGACGCGGCGGTTGTTGTGACGAGATATTTCGGGGGCATTCTGCTCGGCGCGGGCGGACTTGTTAGGGCATACTCCCACGGAGCGTCTGTCGCGGTCGCGGCGGGCGGCATTATCACCATGCAAAAATCTCTGAAGCTGGCGCTTAACTGCGACTATAATCAGTACGGAAAGCTCTCGGCGCTGATACCGGCATTCGGCGGAACGATAGAGAACAGCGGGTTTACAGACAGCGTGGGGATTTCGTTTTATCTGCCAAAGGATAAATACGAGCCGTTTGTCAGGGAACTTGACGACGTGACGTGCGGAAGCGTCAAGGCTAAAATAACAGGCGAGGAATGGATCGAACAGCGATAAATTGAGAATATACTATCGATGATTTACAAAGCTGCATAAAAAATCCGCCCCGATATTTCTGAGCGGAAATTTTTATAATTTACTTGAATACAACAAAATCAGTTTGACTGAAAAAAATATCTTGACAAATACCCGCGTATTTGGTAAAATTTTAAATTGCGGGTAACCGCGAATCAGGTTATCCGCGGAATGGGATTTTGTGTTTTGTTTTTCCAAAAAATGTATATAAGCCTGTTACTGAGCCATAATAATAACGGCTCATTAACATATATATTTTGAACAAGGAGGTGGATTTATTGCCTACGTTTAACCAACTGGTACGAAAGGGCAGAGAGGTTTCCGAAAAGAAAGCCAAGGCTCCCGCGCTCCGCAAGGGCTGGAACTCCAAAAAGCGTGTAGCTATTAACCAGGACTCTCCGCAAAAGAGAGGCGTCTGCACGGCCGTTAAGACCGCTACACCTAAAAAGCCTAACTCGGCACTCAGAAAAATCGCCAGGGTAAGACTTTCAAACGGTATCGAGGTCACGTCCTACATTCCCGGTGTAGGTCACAACCTTCAGGAGCACAGCGTCGTTCTCATCAGAGGCGGACGTGTTAAGGATCTCCCCGGTGTTCGTTACCACATCATCAGAGGTACGCTTGACGCACAGGGCGTCGCAAAGCGTATGCAGGCCCGTTCAAAGTACGGCGCGAAGCGTCCTAAGGCGGGCGCCGCAAAATAATTCCGCATAACGCGGAATGAAATTCTCTAAGGATAGATGTTTTAATTGATTATGCAATACAGAGATGTATTTTTATATATAGCCTCTGTATGGCAAACGGAAGAACAAAATCCTTTCGAGTACCTGAGAATTCATTATTATGAAGGAGGGAAGTAAAGTGCCAAGAAGAGGTCAAATTGCTAAAAGAGATGTCCTGCCCGATCCGGTATACAACTCAAAGCTCGTTACTCGTCTTATCAACAACATTATGTATGACGGCAAGAAGGGTGTTGCCCAAAAAATCGTCTACGGTGCTTTTGATATTATTTCCGAGAAGACAGGTAAGGATCCGCTTGAGGTTTTTGAGCAGGCGATGGAAAACGTAATGCCTTCTCTGGAGGTCAAGGCTCGCCGTGTCGGCGGCGCTACCTATCAGGTGCCTATCGAGGTTTCACCTGAGAGAAGACAGACTCTCGGTCTGCGCTGGCTCTCGAAGTATTCGAGAGCCAGATCCGAAAAGACAATGAGAGAAAGACTTGCCGGAGAAATCCTTGATGCTGTCAACGGAACCGGCGGCGCTGCCAAAAAGCGTGAGGATACTCACAAGATGGCAGAAGCAAACAGAGCTTTCGCGCATTACAGATGGTAATGGCGGCTTTGTCCGGACATATCCGCATAAGGACAGCAGGCGCGGATTTGTTTTGCGCTAAAACATTAAGGAGGATACCATATGTCAAGGCAAGTTTCACTTGAAATGACTCGCAATATCGGCATCATGGCTCATATAGACGCCGGTAAAACAACTACTACAGAACGCATTCTTTTCTACACCGGTATCAACCATAAAATAGGCGAGGTTCATGACGGCGCTGCTACTATGGACTGGATGGAACAGGAGCAGGAAAGAGGTATTACAATTACTTCCGCTGCGACCACCTGCTTTTGGGAAGGAAGTAACCACGATAAAGGCAGACACAGAATAAATATTATCGATACCCCCGGACACGTTGACTTCACGGTCGAGGTTGAGCGTTCACTGAGAGTTCTCGACGGCTCCGTAACCGTTCTCTGTGCCAAGGGCGGTGTTGAGCCTCAGTCCGAAACCGTCTGGAGACAGGCGGACAAGTACGGCGTCCCCCGCATGGTATATGTTAACAAGATGGATATTATGGGCGCGGACTTCTACCGCGTTGTGGGAATGATGAAGGATCGTCTCAAGTGTAACGCTGTTCCGATTCAGCTTCCTATCGGCGCCGAGGAAACTTTTAAGGGCATCATCGACCTTGTAGAGATGAAAGCCGACGTCTATTATGACGACATGGGCAAGGATATGAAGGTCGAGGATATACCGGAAGATATGGTAGAGCTTGCGGAGAAATACAGAAGCGAGCTTATCGAACACGTCGTCGAGCAGGACGAGGAACTCCTTGAGAAATATCTTGAGGGCGAGGAGCCTACAAAGGAAGAAATCAAGAGAGTTATCCGCAAGTCCACTATTGATAATACTATGGTTCCCGTCGTCTGCGGAACCTCATACAGAAACAAGGGCGTGCAGAAGCTTTTGGACGCTATAGTTGACTATATGCCGTCGCCGATTGACGTCCCCGCTATAAAGGGCGTCAACCCCGAAACCGGCGAGGAGGTCGAGCGCCATTCCTCCGACTCTGAGCCGTTCTCGGCTCTCGCGTTTAAGATAGCGACTGACCCGTATGTCGGCAAGCTCTGTTTCTTCAGAGTTTATTCCGGTACGCTCAGCGCGGGGTCGAACGTCTATAACTCAACTAAAGGCAATTCCGAGCGTATAGGGCGTATACTTCAGATGCACGCAAACCACAGACAGGATATTGAGATCGTTTACGCGGGCGATATCGCCGCCGCTGTCGGTCTGAAGAACACAACGACAGGCGACACGCTCTGCACAGAGAACGCGCCCGTTATCCTTGAGTCTATGGATTTCCCTGATCCCGTTATCCGTGTCGCTATCGAGCCTAAGACAAAGGCAGGTCAGGAAAAGATGGGTATTGCTCTCGCAAAGCTCGCTGAGGAGGATCCCACATTCAAGGCTTATACCGACGAGGAAACAGGTCAAACCATTATTGCCGGTATGGGTGAGCTCCACCTTGAGATTATCGTTGACAGACTTCTCCGCGAGTTCAAAGTCGAGGCTAACATCGGTAAGCCGCAGGTCGCGTACAAGGAAACTATCCGCGCTAACGCGGACGTTGATGAAAAGTACGCCAGACAGTCGGGCGGTAAGGGTCAGTACGGTCATGTCAAGATCAAAATTGAGCCGAACCCCGGCAAGGGCTATGAGTTTGTAAACGCTGTCGTCGGCGGTGCTATTCCCAAGGAATACATTCCCGCTGTCGATCAGGGTATTCAGGGGGCTATGCTCTCAGGCGTACTCGCCGGCTACAATGTCGTTGACGTAAAGGTGACGCTTTACGACGGCTCTTATCATGAGGTTGACTCATCTGAAATGGCGTTTAAGATCGCGGGCTCTATGGCGTTCAAGTCGGCTATGAGGAAGGCGGATCCCGTCCTCCTCGAGCCTATCATGAAAGTTACGGTTACTGTACCTGAAGAATACATGGGCGACGTCATCGGCGACCTTAACTCACGCCGCGGCATGATACAGGGCATGGAGGCTGTCACGGGTGCGCAGAGAATACTTGCGATGGTTCCGCTATCACAGATGTTCGGATATGCGACCGATATGCGCTCCAAGACACAGGGACGCGGTCAGTATGTCATGGAACCGAGCAATTACGCGGAAGTTCCCAAGAGCATCGCTGAAGAAATTATGTCCGCGAGAAATAAGAGGGACTGATTTTATATAAAATTTACCCGCTTTTCATTAAAACACTTGCTTTTTTATCGGTTTGTTGGTAAAATAAAGCTAACGTGCCAAAGCAGTGAATTATATACAGTATAGGAGGAAAATTTAAATGGCACAGGAA
>CAYLOD010000005.1:6748-30846 GCA_964385235.1 uncultured Clostridium sp. | reverse complement strand
ATTTGAAAGAAATAAGCCGCATATTAACATCGGTACTATCGGTCACGTTGACCACGGTAAGACAACTCTTACCGCCGCTATCACAAAGGTTCTCAATCTTCAGGGCGAGGCTGACTTCGTTGACTACGCTAACATCGACAAGGCTCCCGAAGAAAGAGCGCGCGGTATCACAATCAACACGGCTCACGTTGAGTACGAAACAGAAAAGCGTCACTATGCTCATGTTGACTGCCCGGGACATGCTGACTACGTTAAGAATATGATTACGGGCGCCGCGCAGATGGATGGAGCTATCCTTGTTGTTTCCGCTGCTGACGGTCCTATGCCTCAGACAAGAGAGCATATTCTTCTCGCTCGTCAGGTCGGCGTTCCTTATATCGTTGTATTCATGAACAAGACAGACCAAGTCGACGATCCCGAGCTTATCGAGCTTGTCGAGATGGAGATCCGTGAGCTTCTCAACGAGTATGACTTCCCGGGCGACGATACTCCGATTATCAAGGGTTCCGCTTATGTTGCCCTTAATTCCACTTCCAAGGATCCTAACGCTGAGGAGTACAAGTGCATTCATGAGCTTATGGACGCTGTTGACGAGTATATCCCGACGCCTGACCGTAAGAGCGACCTTCCTTTCCTTATGCCTGTTGAGGACGTATTCACGATCACAGGCCGCGGTACTGTCGCCACAGGCAGAGTCGAGAGAGGTACTCTCAAGATGTCTGAGGAAGTTGAGATCGTTGGTCTCACAGAGGAAAAGAGAACAACTGTTGTTACAGGTATCGAGATGTTCAGAAAGCTCCTCGACTATGCGGAGGCCGGCGACAACATAGGCGTTCTCCTCCGTGGTATTCAGAGAACCGAAATCGAGAGAGGTCAGGTTCTTGCGAAGCCCGGCACGATTCATCCCCACACAAAGTTCAAAGGTCACGTCTACGTCCTGACAAAGGATGAAGGCGGCCGTCATACTCCCTTCTTCAACAACTATCGTCCGCAGTTCTATTTCAGAACAACAGACGTTACAGGAACCATTTCCCTTCCCGAGGGCACAGAGATGTGTATGCCCGGTGATAATGTCGATATGAATGTTGAACTCATCACTCCTATCGCTATTGAAGAGGGTCTCCGCTTCGCTATCCGTGAGGGCGGCAGAACAGTCGGTTCAGGCGTTGTTTCCGCTATCAATGAATAATTGAAATCTTAAAAATCTTAATATTATAGATAGCCCCCGCCGAAGCAGTCGGCGGGGGTTATCTTTTCTGAAAATTTCATTCCGATGCGGCAGGGATATACCGCCTGAACAGGCGGGTGGGCTTATGCCGGAATCATTATGCCCGAAATACATAAACCATAGGAGCTTACTCGCCTTTTACCTGCGGCTTTTTTATTTCCGCTCCGAACCTTTCGCATACCCTGCGGCATACAGCTCTCGTTTCCTCGTCCATTCCCTTGTCAAGACAGATTACCCGGAAACTCCCGCCGCACCACTGCGCTCTTTCAACGGCGCAGCGTATACGGTATTCGACGCTTTCACAATGCCCCTCAAACGGAAGAATGATTATTGTTTCTCCCTCGCTGAATCTCAGTATCCGCATGGATATTTCCTTTACTGCCGTTACCAGCCCTAAAATACTGAGTAATACGAACACAATGCACACAAATTCGTTCATTATTCTCACCCGTAATATTCTATGATTTTATTCCCCTTTTGTGACAAAAAGAAGCCGCTCTGTGCGGGCGGAGCGGCTTCTTTTAGAACACTTGTTTATTTTGTTGAATAATAGCTTTCAGCGTCAAGGTGCGGCTCATGCCAAACAGACGGAAGACATACTGCTTAAGTTATATCGGCAACGGCTTGCTTAATGGCGTCAACCTTGTCTGTCTTTTCCCATGACACGCCGAGATCCTCGCGTCCCATATGACCGTAGGCGGCGAGCTCGCGATAAATCGGGCGGCAAAGGTCGAGATCACGGATAATAGCGGCGGGCCGAAGGTCGAATACCTTTTTGACAGCCGTTGAGAGTACGTCATCGGGGACCGTGCCCGTTCCAAACGTATCTACCATTACAGATACAGGCCTCGCGACTCCTATGGCGTAAGAGAGCTGAAGCTCACAGCGCCTTGCGAGCCCCGCCGCGACAATGTTTTTCGCGGCATATCTCGCGGCATATGCGGCGGAGCGGTCAACCTTTGTCGGATCCTTGCCGGAAAAAGAGCCGCCGCCGTGACGTGAGTAGCCGCCGTAGGTATCGACAATTATCTTTCTGCCCGTGAGACCGCTGTCGCCAACGGGGCCGCCGATAACGAATCTCCCCGTCGGGTTTATGAGTATCCTTGTATCCTTGAAGAGCTCCGCGGGAATAACCGGATTAATGACGTGCTTAATGAGGTCCTCGCGAATGGTGTCAAGGGGAACGTTTTCATCATGCTGAGTTGAAATGAGGACTGTGTCGATCCTGACGATTTTGTCGTCGTCGTACTCGACAGTGACTTGCGTTTTTCCGTCGGGACGGAGATATGGCAGTCTGCCGTTTTTGCGGACATGGGCAAGCCGCTTCGCGAGCTTGTGAGCAAGTGAGATAGGGAGCGGCATGAGCTCGGGCGTTTCATCGCAGGCATAGCCGAACATGATGCCCTGATCCCCCGCACCTATTTGATTGAGAGCGTCATTATCGCCGTCACGAAGTTCATAGGATGCGTTGACTCCCTGAGCGATGTCAGGCGACTGCGAATCTATCGAGGTCAAAACCGCGCAGGTGCTGCCGTTGAAGCCGCTCTGCGAGTTGTTGTAGCCGATGCTGTTTATGACGCCCCGCGCGATTTGATTTATATCGACATAGCAGTTTGTCGATATTTCGCCCATGACATGGACCATTCCCGTCGTCGCCGTGACCTCGCAGGCGACATGAGCGTTGGGATCTTTTTCGATTATCGCGTCGAGGACAGCGTCGGAAATTTGATCGCAGACCTTGTCGGGATGTCCTTCTGTTACGGATTCTGATGTGAAGAAATGTTTTGCCATAATTTTAAGCTCCTTTTAAATTTAATTTGCTGTTTGAGGTACGAGCCGCGAGCGATAAAAAGCCGTTCGGCGTTGAACCGAACGGCTAAGTTTATGTTACTCATCTTTCGGCTTTACCGCAGGATTTGGCACCTTACATAAAAGCAGGTTGCCGGACTTCACAGGGCCTGTTCCCTCCGTCACTCTTGATAAGCTGGTAATTTTCTGTTGTTTTTTAAATATAACACTACATCATGCTTTTGTCAATACGGAATTTTTTATTTTCTATACCAATTTGCAGAAAAATGTGGTATAATACAAAATAGTGTTTTGTGTCAAAACTAATGTATGTTAAAGTATAATTGAGGGTGAAATAATGCGTGTGTTTTTTGTGATACTTATCTGTAAGCTGCTGCATTTTATCGGTAAGCTTATAGGAAAGGGGAGTAGCCTCCCCGGTAAAATTGCTCTCAGGCTCGACAAAAATATTCTCAGAAAAATAAAACTTCCGGAATATATTATTGCCGTAACGGGCAGCAACGGCAAGACCTCTACCGTTGAAATGATAGCGCATATTATCCGCGACGGCGGTAAAACAGTCGCCTGCAACAAGGAGGGCTCAAACCAGATCGAGGGTGTTGTTACCTTTATACTATGCGATTCTACGATGTTCGGCAGGGTAAAGAGCGACATAATTTTAATCGAGAGCGACGAACGCTTTGCACAGTATACATTCAAGTATTTTACCCCTACACATTATGTTATAACGAACCTCTACCGTGACCAGCTTACGAGAAACGGTCATCCTGAATGGGTTTATGACTGTTTGAAAAACAGTATTCACGATGGGACGCACCTTATTCTCAACGCTGACGACCCGCTTGTTTCATGCTTCGGGTACGGACGTGATGATGTGACATATTTTGGCGCGGACAGGCTCTCCGTATCGCACGAGGAGAACAACAGCCGCTTCAATGACGGGGCGTTTTGCCCGAACTGCAAGCATCGCCTTACCTATGAATATTATCACTATAACCACATAGGCAAATACCTGTGCCCGGAGTGCGGGCTGAAACGCAACGACACACAATATACCGTTACCTCCGCCGACCTTGACGCGGGGGAGATTACGGTCAATAACGAACAGACGATAAAGCTTTCGCTGAAAAGTCTTTATAATGTATATAATATCCTCGCGGCATACTCCGTATGCTCTCTCATAGGGATCAGTGAGGATATAATAGCGAAAAGCATAAGCAATTACGTCCTGAGGAACGGACGTGTAATATCTTTTTCTCTCGGTGAACGCCACGGAACGCTTTTGACCTCTAAACATGAAAATTCCGTTTCCTATGACCAGTCGCTGACGCTTGCCGTAAATGATAAAGAGGGTTGCGATGTCGTCATAATAGTTGACGCCGTAAGCCGAAAGTATTTTACGAGCGATGTATCATGGCTTTGGGATATTGACTTTGAACTTCTCGCGAGTGAAAGGGTAGGGGAGATAATTCTTTCGGGAACGTATGTCAACGACCTTGCGACGAGATTTTCCTATATCGGAATAGACCGGAGTAAAATAAAGGCTATTTCCGATATAACCGAAATGTCCGAATATCTCAAGACGAGCGGCGACAGAAAAATTTATGTGATAACCTGCTTTTCGGATAAGGGTAAGTTTTTAAGTCTTGTTAAGGAGGAACAACCGTGAAAATAAAAATACTTCATCTTTATCACGACTTGATGAACCTTTACGGCGAATATGCGAATATTTCCGTCCTTCGCCGTCACCTTGAGGACGCGGGAGCTAAGACAGAACTTGATAAGGTAAGCGTCGGTGACGATTTTGCCCTGCCGGAATATGACTTTATATACTGCGGAGCGGGTACTGAGAGGAGCCTTACTGCCGCGCTTTCCGACTTTATACGGTACAGGGATGACCTCAGGGAATATGCCGGCAGCGGAAAAGTCGCTTTGTTTACGGGAAACTCCCTTGAGATGCTCGGCAATAATGTCTTTGACCGCGAGGGGAAAAAGTTTGATGGCATGGCGCTGGCGGATTTCTCGGCTTATCAGGGAGGAGAAAGCTATAAAGCGTTTATAGAATCAAACCCTGAAGATAAGCAGCTTGCCGACAGCGATAAAAGGCTCGCCTGCGACGCGGTTTTCACGGCGGATTTTACCGATAAGCCGATTGCGGGTTTTATAAATAAGTGCGGATTTATTAAGGGAAGCTTTACTCCGTTTTTAAACGTAATGTACGGCATAGGGAATAACAACAGCGAAAAAACAGACGGAGTGCGTATAAATAATATTATGGGAACACACCTTATAGGACCGCTCCTTGTGAAAAATCCGCCGGTGCTCAGCTATGTTATTTCTCTCATAACGGGCGGCGAGCTTACGGAACAAAAGGAATACGCTTCGGAAATGCTCGGATACGAGGTCACTGTTCGTGAGCTTATTAAGAGATTTTCCGCAGAGTGATACGATACTTGAAAGGATAACCGAATGAGCGATGAATTACTGGAGCTTTGCGGCTCGGTCGAGGATATTATTTATCGTAATGAACAAAACGGCTACACTGTCCTGACGCTTGATTGCGGGGACGGTGAAACTGCGGCTGTCGGAATAATGCCCGATGTTGCCGTGGGTGAGGAACTCGTCGTTCGAGGACGCTGGCAAACACATAAAAGCTACGGTGAGCAATTTGCCGTTTCGTCGTGTACACGCTCCATACCGGCAGGCTCGGCGGCTATACTGAAATATCTTTCATCAAAGGCGGTAAAGGGTGTAGGCCCCGCTACTGCCCGCAGACTCGTTGAGATGTTCGGGGAAAATACACTTGAAATAATCGAGAATGAGCCGCTCAGACTTACCGAGATAAAGGGAATATCGCGCGACAAGGCTATGAAGATAAGCGCGGAACTTAAAAAAATCTTCGGTATGCGCGAGGTCATAGCTTTTCTCGATAAATATAAGATACCGCCCGAGGTCAGCGTTAGGATATGGCGCGAGTTCGGCGCCGCGTCTGTTGAAACGATAGAGGCGAACCCGTATGTTTTGTGCCGTGACGAAACAGGAGTTTCTTTTGAACACGCCGACAGAATCGCCGCGTCACTGAATATGGCTCAGGACGATGAACTCAGGATACGCGCGGGTATCATACATATAAATACATACAATACGAATAACGGTCATACCTGTTTACCGAAGGAAAAGCTCGCGGAGGTTTCCGCGAAATTTCTGAAAATTGACATCGAAAAGATATGCGGCGTTCTTGAAAATATGATAAACGATAAAAGTCTGATTCAAGACGTTATTGGCGGGAGAGAATTTGTATTTCTGCCTGATTTTTATCAGAGTGAAACGTATATCGCGGACAGAATAAAGATGATGAAACGGTTCCCGCCGCAGAGGATAGAGGGTATAGAAACGGCTGTCGAGAAATTTGAGGCGTTAAAAGGGATAAAATACGCCGAACTTCAGCGCAGAGCGATACTTGAAGCTATATCGGGCGGACTGCTTATCCTGACAGGAGGTCCCGGAACCGGCAAGACGACTACCCTCAACGCTATAATCGCGCTTTTGAAGGATAACGGGATAAAGGTGCAATGCGCCGCGCCGACGGGACGGGCTGCTCAGAGAATGTCAGATGTAACAGGCTGTGAAGCAAAGACTATCCACAGGCTGCTCGAGGTCGAATGGGACACGCGCGACCGCCCGTATTTTAAGCGAAATGAGCATAATATTCTTGACTGCGACGCGCTTATTCTTGACGAATTGTCGATGGTTGACACTAAGCTGTTTGAAAGTGTGCTCCGCGCGCTCCCGATGGGCTACCGCCTTATTATGGTCGGCGACAGCGATCAGCTTCCGAGCATAGGCGCGGGAAATGTACTGGGCGACCTTATAGCTTCCAAGGCTGTTCCCGTTGTAGCGTTGACAGAAATATTCCGTCAGTCAATGGAGAGTTTAATAGTAACAAATGCACATAAAATAGTAAGGGGAGAGATGCCCGAGCTTGCCCGACATGATAAGGATTTCTTCTTCCTACCGTGTTTCTCCGCCGAAAAAATCGCGGAAACGATAGTGGGTCTTTGCACAGAAAGACTCCCCAAAAGTTACGGCTACTCCGCGTTAAGGGATATACAGGTCTTGTGTCCCGGGAGAAAGGGTACGCTCGGCGTTGTTGAACTGAATAAACTGCTGCAGTCGGTTCTTAATCCGCCGGCAGGCGCCAATCTCGACTTGAATATAGGGGAATATTCACTGAGATACGGAGATAAGGTCATGCAGATAAGGAACAATTATGATCTGATCTGGACACGAGGTGACAACGCTGACGGCGAGGGCGTTTTCAACGGCGATATAGGCACTATCGTAAATGTAAACAGCAAGGCGGGCACTGTCAGCGTACAATTTGACGATAAGCTCGTATCATATGACAGGGAAAGCGTGAAGGATCTCGAACTCGCGTACGCGACGACGGTTCACAAAAGTCAGGGGAATGAGTTTGAAGCCGTTATAATGCCGGTATACAGAGGCGCGCCGCAGCTTTATTTCCGCAATCTTTTGTATACAGCCGTAACCCGTGCGAGAAAACTGCTGATACTTGTCGGTACGCAATCGACAGTCGAGACTATGGTCAATAATAATAAAAAAACAATGAGATATACGGGTCTTAAAGAATTTTTATGCTGATCCGTCAGGAATACTTTTAAGCCTGAACAGGCGGAAGTATTTCGCCGGAGTAAATTAAAAAATCATGATGAAAATCCGAAAGGAGAGTTTTTATGGGTGTTGATATTGCAATAGATTTAGGAACTTCAAGGATACGGATTTTCCTGCAAAGTAAAGGCGTGGTTTTAGACGAGCCGTCCGCGATAACCTTTGACCGTGTAACAGGCGATATTATCGCTGTCGGAGAGGAGGCGTACAAGATGCTCGGGAGAACATCGGAACGCCTGTGCGCTATGTATCCTCTCGTAGGCGGAGTGATAACCGACTTTTCTCTTGTGGAAAGCATGATAAAGATTTTCCTGAAAAGATTTTCAAACAGCAGGATAGGTATGCCCCGCGTCGTCGCCTGCGTCCCCGGTGAGATAACCGAGGTCGAGAAGCGCGCCGTTGTCAACGCGATAAGCAGCGCGGGGATTCGCCGGGTTTGTCTTGTGGAGGAGCCTGTTGCCGCCGCTATGGGCGCGGGTATCGATATAAACAGTCCGCACGGCTCTCTTGTCGTGGATATAGGCGGCGGCACGACGGACGTAGCTGTTCTGTCACTCGGCGGAATAGCCGTTTCGCATTGTATAAAGACCGCCGGAAACGCTATGGACAATGAAATAATTAAATATGTCAAAAAGCGCTATAACCTTCTTGTCGGAAAGTGTACCGCCGAAAATGCGAAGATTACCATCGGCTGCATAGGGAGAGTCGGAGCAAATAACCGCTTCAGGCTCAAGGGCAGAAACGCTGTTACAGGTATGCCTATGCAGGCGGAGATAACCTCATATGAGATCTCGGATATTCTTGAGGATATAGCCGCTGAAATAATTACTCAGGTGCAGAATATACTTGAGGAAACGCCGCCTGAGCTTATGGGGGATATTGCAACGGACGGAATAGTCCTGACGGGAGGAGCGGCACAGCTTCGCGGGACAGCGGAACTGATCCAAGCGTCCACGAACATAAACGTCCGCCTCGCCGCCGAGCCGTCGCTCTGCGTTGTGAAAGGCTGCGGGGAAGCGCTTGATTATATAAATACAGGGGATAAAGGCGGAGTAAATCCTATCAGCGAGGAATACTGACGGCGCGAACCACGGGCGCGCGCAAAAAATCCGCACCCGAAAAATCGGGCGCGGATATTGCCTTTGGTGTGCCCGACAGGAATCGAACCTGCGGCCTACAGAGTCGGAGTCTGTCGCTCTATCCAACTGAGCTACGGACACATATAGTAGTATTTTTATTGTATAACAGTTAGATTATATCATATTTAACGCGGGTATTCAAGTCCTCGCATAAACTTTCGGGAGGTTTGCCATGGACGTTCGTGTAGGTGACATACTTGAAATGAAAAAGCCGCATCCGTGCGGAAATAAGCGTTTTCTCGTGCTGAGGGTAGGCATGGATTTTAAGATAAAGTGTGAACAATGCGGTCACGAAATTATGCTCCCCCGTGTTAAGGCGGAGAAAAATATTAAGAAACTGTTCAGAGAGAGCGAATCCGGACAGAGCTGAATTTGCGGAGGGAAATTGAGATATGTTTGAGAGAGTCGACGCGCTCGATTTAAGATATATGGAGCTTTCGCGGAGAATCTGCGAACCGTCGGTTATAAGCGACAGCGAGCTTTATACCAACCTCATGAAGGAGTACAGCTCGCTTGAACCGATAGTTATGAAATACCGCGAGTATAAGAAAGCGTGTGAGGACGAGAGAGAGGCGTCAGAGCTGCTTTCGGGCGGCGGACTTGATAAGGATTTCCGCGCTATGGTCGAGGAGGAGCTTAACGACGCGAGGGCAAGGCTTGATTCGCTTTCGGAGGAGCTGAAAATCCTGCTTCTGCCAAAGGATCCCAACGACGACAGGAACGTTATCGTTGAGATCCGCGGCGGCGCGGGAGGCGAGGAAGCGGCGCTTTTCGCGGGAGTATTGTACCGTATGTACAGTATGTATTCCGTAAGGCGGGGCTATAAAACGGAAATTATCAATATGAATGAAACGGAGCTCGGAGGATATAAGGAAATCAGCTTTATGATAACAGGCGAGGGAGCGTATTCGCGGCTCAAGTACGAGAGCGGAGTTCACAGGGTACAGCGGGTACCCGAAACAGAAACTCAGGGGCGTGTCCACACCTCTACCGTAACGGTTGCCGTGCTTCCCGAAGCTGATGACGTCGAGGTCGATATAAATCCTAATGATTTGCAGATAGATACGTTCCGTTCAAGCGGAGCAGGAGGTCAGCATATAAACAAGACTTCCTCCGCTATAAGAATAACGCATATCCCGACGGGAATGGTCGTCGAGTGTCAGGACGAAAGAAGCCAGTACAAAAATAAGGATAAGGCCCTGAAGGTACTTAGATCAAGACTGTTGAAAATTGAGCAGGAAAAGCGGCACAACGAGGTCGCGGAAGAACGCCGCTCACAGGTCGGGACAGGCGACAGAAGCGAAAGGATCCGCACATATAACTATCCGCAGGGCAGAGTGACAGACCACAGAATAGGCTTAACGCTATATAAAATAGATGATATACTGAACGGAAATATGGACGAGATAATCGACGCGCTGATAACGGCGGACAGGACGGAACAGCTAAAAAACGCCGAATATCAGGCGTGATAAAACCGTTTTGCACGAATACTGATTAATAGCTGAATTTAATTATTATTTTTTAAAACTTTGATATGTATTATTGATTATTTTCACAGTTAATGATAAACTGAATCGTGAAATGAGGTGAAGCCTTGAAAACACTTTTTTTAAAAGAAAGTGATATAGATAAAGCCGCAGAAATAATCAAAAACGGAGGTCTTGTAGCGATTCCGACCGAAACGGTTTACGGACTCGCGGCGGACGCTCTAAACGGCGAGGCTGTGGCCAAGATCTTTAAGGCTAAAGGCAGACCGATGGATAATCCCCTGATAGTACATATTTCCGATATTTCTCAGGCGGAAAGGCTCGTATCGGATTTTCCCCGAAAGGCGAGAGCGCTCGCGGAGAGCTTTTGGCCAGGGCCTCTGACCATGGTGCTGCCAAAGTCCGCACTGATCCCCGACGAGGTAAGCGCGGGGCTTTCAACAGTAGCTGTACGATTTCCGTCACACCCCATAGCGCGGGCGCTGATAAGCGCTTCCTCTCCGCTCGCGGCGCCGAGCGCGAATCTTTCGGGCAGTCCCAGTCCGACGACGGCGAAGCACGTTTACGAGGATATGAACGGCAGGATAGACGCTATAATAGACGGCGGGGAATGTGAAGTCGGCGTTGAATCAACCGTTATAACTCTCGCGGAGGAAACGCCGACGCTCTTGAGACCCGGTGGAATAACGCTTGAACAGCTCCGTGAGAAAATAGGAGATGTCAACGCGCACTCCTCGATATTAAAGCCGCTTGATGACGGAATGAATGCGGCAAGCCCCGGCATGAAGTACAAGCACTATTCCCCTAAAGCGGAGGTCATTCTGCTGAAGGGCACTCAGAAGGATTTTTTAAGCTATGTCAGCTCCCATGCTGACGACAAAACGGCTGTTATGTGCTATGACGAGGAAAAAGACTTTTTCCCGGAAAACGGTATAACACTGGGCGGCATGAATGATTACGCATCTCATGCCCGCAGGTTGTTTACTTCACTGCGTGAGGCGGACAGGCGTGGTTTCAACAGGGTATATGCCCACTGTCCGAGTACGGAGGGGATAGAGCTGGCTGTCTGCAACAGAATGCTGAGAGCGGCAGCGTTCAGGGTAATAGAGCTTTAGTCGGCAAACAAATATATATGAGCGCCTGTGAGCGCCGCGAGTGGAATATTCGATGAGGACTCCGTCCCTTTGTAAAGAGATTAGAGGCGGCTATATCGGCATAAAAGTTTGAAAGAAAAAAATTTTGATTTAATTATAATCGAAGGAGAAATTTTCATGAACAACTTAGTCAGCTTTCAAAAAATTTTTATGATGTTTTTCTTTCTTCTCGGGCTGATTATTTGTTGTTCGATGTTGTCAAGTGAAATAATATTGCATATCAGTGAGCCGTTGGATCTTAGCAAGGCGTCGGTAGAGGACATAGAGAATAAAAAACTTGTTAACGCGACGATAACCGACACTCTCGGCATGTTTATGTACGAGGACAGAAGTTATAACTACTATTATCTCATACCCATGGATAACGGAAAGTATATAATATTCTGCACGGGAGATAAGGAACAGAAGAATCTGCTGAATACATACATAGATAGTACATATAACTATAATCCCGCTCCGCTATCCATTGAAATCAGGGGAAGAATATCTCATCTTTCTACTAAGGAAAAGCGGGTATTCTTCGACTCGCTGGTTGAAAACGGCTTTTTGAGATCCGACGCCGAGGAATATGTCATACCTTATAAAATCGAAAACGACAACGGTATGCTGTCATGGATATATCTCATATTAGCTGTTGTAGCGCTGCTGGCTTTTTTCGGAACCCTCATATCATTTATTAAGGAAATACAGAGTAAGAAAAACTATATCGCTATCGCTGCCGAACCGACAGGCGGTATCGAATACTACACGGGCTATGACCAAAACGATATAGGATATGGCTATAATCAGGAGAATAACGGTTCTAACGGCGGCGAACATCAGTACACGGACTGCGGTCAAAACAATCCCGGCGAACAGTATACGGGATACGGGCAGGGTAACAATAATGGCGGGAAGCCGGGTCAAGGCTCTCAATCGAATAATTCCGAAAGTAATATTCATAAATTCTGAGAATTATAAATAGTAGTGACAGAGGCATCGGGGGAATTTTAATTTGAAAAAAATCGTGATCGGCTTGACAGGACAGACGGGAGCCGGAAAAAGTACGGCGGCTGACGCCATGAGGAGCTGCGGCTGCGCGGTTATAAACGCGGATCTGATAGCCCGCGAGGTCGTATCTACAGGCACTGACTGCCTGAAAATGCTTGAGAACGCTTTCGGGAGCGAAATAATTAACCCCGACGGTTCGCTGAATCGCAAGCGCCTTGCCGATAAAGCTTTTTCCTCAAAAGAGAATACCGGGCTTCTAAATAAGCTCACGCATCCGTTTATCCTTGAACTCGCAAAGCGAAGGATTGACGAAGCCTTCTCTGAGGGATATAATATAGCTGTATTTGACGCGCCGCAGCTTTTTGAGAGCGGCGGTGATAAGCTGTGCGACGTTATAGTATCGGTTACGGCGCCGCGCGAGTGCAGGCTTTCGCGTATAATTTTGCGTGACAATATAACGCGTAAGCAGGCAATACAGCGAATAGACGCTCAGCTCAGTGAAAAATATTTTATTGAAAGTTCCGACTATGTTCTCGACGGCAGCGGAGATGTAAGCTGTATTTACAGTCAGACAAAGCATCTTATTGATCTGCTTAAAAGCCCGGATTGTTCTGTCTGTTTTAAGAAAGGTAGATCCCGTGAATAAGTCTTTAAAAGCAATACTTATAATAATTCTTTCCGCGGCAGTGTTTGCGGCGGTTATAATAGGCATAAAGATTGCATATGATACATACATAAATTCGTCTTACCCCATTGAATATGAGGACGAGGTTTCCGCCGCTTCAGCGGAGTATGATATTCCTATGGAACTGATATACGGTGTTATTAAGACCGAGAGCGGATTTAACGAAAAAGCTGTTTCCGCCGCTGACGCGAGAGGACTTATGCAGATAACTCAGCCTACGTTTGAGTGGCTGAACACATACTACGATAATGATGAATATGATACGGACGACGCCGACCTGCTCTTTGACCCCGGAATAAACATTAAATATGGCACACTGTGTCTTTCTGTGCTGCTCGAGCGGTATAACAACGACCTTGACACAGCTATTTGCGCTTATAACGCGGGACTCGGCAATGTAGACGAATGGCTCACGAGGAGCGAATATTCAAAGGACGGCAAAACCCTTGATACTACTCCGTTCAGGGAAACAAACGAATATCTTGAACGTGTTAAAGCCAACAGGGATAAGTATAAGGAAATATACTTTAATAATTGAAGGGATGATAAATAATGTCAAAAAAGGATGAAAAAAACGAAGCAAAAGAGTTAAAGGAAAAACTTCTTATAAAGAAGGAAAGCGGAGCGAAAAGGGCTGACGCGGGAGAGATGGCCAAGGCTGACGAGTTTTGCGAGGAGTATAAGGATTTCCTCGACAGAGCGAAAACAGAAAGGGAAGCCGTTGCTTACGCGGTAAAGCTCGCGAAAAAGAACGGCTTTACGGAATATTCCCGCGATGAAAAGTATAAGGCGGGCGACAAGGTATTTGTCAACAACAGGAATAAATCCGTTATGTTCGCCGTTATCGGTAAAAAGGGCGTGAAAAAGGGCGTCAGACTCGGCATAGCTCATATAGATTCACCAAGGCTCGACCTGAAGCCGAACCCTCTTTATGAGGCAAATGACATGGCGCTTTTCAAGACGCATTATTACGGCGGGATCAAGAAGTACCAGTGGACTGCTGTCCCGCTCGCTCTTCACGGAGCAGTGGCGCTCAAGGACGGAAGCACCGTCACAGTAAATATCGGAGAAAAGCCGGGGGAGCCGTGTTTCTGTGTTACGGACCTGTTGCCGCATCTCGCCTCGGAACAGATGGCAAAGACGATGGTTAAGGGCTTTACGGGAGAGGATCTCAATATCCTTGTCGGAAGCAGACCGTTTAACAATGATTCGGAAAGCGAACAGGTCAAGCTTAATGTCCTCGCGATACTTAACGAGAAGTACGGTATAACAGAGGAGGATTTTCTTTCCGCGGATCTTGAGATGGTTCCCGCGTTCAAGGCTGTCGATATCGGATTTGACAAAAGCATGATAGGCAGCTACGGTCACGACGACAGAGTATGCGCTTATCCCGCGCTGATGGCGGCAATTGACGTTAAATCACCCGAACAAACTGTAATTACCGTTCTCACCGATAAAGAGGAGACAGGCAGCGACGGCAATACCGGAATGAAGTCACTGTATATGTATGATTTTATCGCGGATTTGGCTGAGGCTGACGGAGTGGAGCTTCGCCATGTCCTCGCGCAGAGCGCCTGCCTTTCTGCCGATGTCAACGCGGCGTTTGACCCGACATATGCTTCCGCGTATGAAGCTAATAACGCCTGCTTCATAAACAACGGCACTGTAATAACAAAGTATACGGGGAGCGGCGGCAAAAGCGGCACGAGCGAGGCGACCGCCGAATATGTGGCGCGTATTCGCTCAATATTTGACGAGGCGGGCGTTATCTGGCAGTCCGGTGAGCTGGGTAAGGTCGATGGCGGCGGCGGCGGTACGATCGCCAAGTATGTGGCTAATTTAAATGTTGATGTTGTCGACTTAGGCGTTCCGGTTCTTTCAATGCACGCTCCGTTTGAGGTGGTTTCAAAGCTTGATGTATATATGACATACCGTGGGATACTTGAATTTTATAAGGCAAAATAACAGGATATTTTTCTGTAATGCAATAATAGCTTATTATAGTGCAAAAGAGAATAAAAAATAAATCTGCCGCAGAATAATTTTTTTCAAGTGAAAGTTAAAAAAACTGCGGCATTTTTTTGCGTTTTTTACAATTTATTTTAATAATTCCATGTTTTAAATGACGGTATGCTACAATAAGTTTTCAATAACTTAATAAACATTGACAACCGAGGCGGTTTGTATTATTATCAATGTAAGACTTTTGGTATCAGAGTGTGTTAGCTTTAAGCTCGGCACTATGTTTCAAATATCTTAGTCAGTTGATTGACAAGTGTATTATTAATGAATTTTGGTTCATCATTAAATATTTAACAGATACTTTTGGGAGTGTTTTGTTTTGGAAAAATTTGTGGTGACCGGCGGGAATGAGCTAAACGGCGAAGTATCTATCAGCGGAGCGAAGAATGCCGCTGTCGCGATAATTCCCGCTGCCATTCTCTCGGATGGCATCTGCCAAATTGAAAATGTTCCTAATATTGCCGATGTAACGCTTATCGCGAGTATCCTTCAAGCAATGGGCGCGGATGTTAAAAGATTGAATAAATCTACGCTTCGGATAGATCCGTCCGGGATAAAGACGCCTGTCGCGTCATACGAGCTTGTTCGCCATATGCGCGCGTCGTATTACCTGCTCGGATCATTACTCGGAAAGTTTCACAGCGCGGAGGTAGCTCTTCCGGGCGGCTGCGACTTCGGGGTTCGTCCTATCGACCAGCACCTCAAGGGCTTTGCCGCTCTCGGTGCGAGCAACAGCGTATCAAGCGGTATGATAAGGGTTAAGGCTGATAAGCTTGTCGGAAGTCATATTTATCTTGATGTCGTTTCCGTGGGAGCTACTATGAATGTAATGCTTGCCGCGACAAAGGCGGAGGGCAGAACTATAATCGAAAATGCCGCAAAGGAACCGCACATAGTTGACCTTGCCAATTTTCTTAATTCCATGGGTGCGGATATTCGCGGAGCGGGTACCGATATTATTAAAGTACGGGGTGTCAGCCACCTGAACGGAACAACATATTCTATAATTCCCGACCAGATAGAGGCGGGTACATATATGGCGGCGGTAGCCGCAACGGGTGGTAATGTCCTGATAAAGAACGTTATTACAAAGCACCTCGAGTCCATAACCGCGAAGCTGCGTGAAATAGGCGTTGAGGTTGAGGAATACGACGACTCGGTAAGGGTGAGAAGAACAGGAGAGCTTCGACACTGTAATATAATAACGATGCCGCATCCCGGCTTTCCGACAGATATGCAGCCTCAGATGGCGGCGGTTCTCGCAAAGGCAAAGGGTACGAGCATAGTTAAGGAAGGCGTTTGGGATAACCGCTTTAAATACGTTGACGAGCTGCGCAGAATGGGCGCGAAAATCTCCGTAAACGAAAAGACCGCTGTTATAGAGGGCGTTGAAACGCTGAATGCCTCCCCTCTGAAGTCAACCGACCTCAGAGCGGGCGCGGCAATGATCATAGCGGCATTGAGTGCAAACGGTACATCAAATATTGAGGATATTCAGTATATTGAGCGCGGTTATGAGGATGTTGTCGAAAAGTTCAGGAGCCTTGGAGCGGATATTAAGAGGATTAATACCGCAGAAACTAATATCCAGACGGCATAAGTTTATTTTTGGAGGGCTTGATTTGGCTCGATTGTGTCCGCTTTTCAGCGGCAGCAGCGGCAACAGCTGCTATATTGGAAATGAAGACGAGGGCATACTTATTGACGCGGGTCGAAGTGCAAAACAGCTTGAGAATGCTCTGAAAAACAACGGCCTTGACATTGCGTCTGTCAAGGCTCTTTTTGTAACACATGAACACACAGACCATATCAGTGGCTTGAGAGTCCTTGCGTCAAGACACAACATAAAGGTTTACGCGACCGGGGGAACGCTTTCGGCGCTTGAGGATATGGGTGAGCTCAGCGATAAGATTTCGTATGAGGTTATTTCACCGGACGGCAGCGAGGCGGCGGGCATGATAGTAAAAGCCTTTCCCACATCGCACGACTGTCGGGAGAGCTGCGGATTTACAGTGCAGACCCCCGACGGGAGAAGTGTCGCCATAGCAACCGACCTCGGCTATATATCCGACGAGGTCAGAGCGGCTGTGTCGGGCTGCGACACGGTCATGATAGAATCAAATCATGACGTCAATATGCTGCAAAACGGGGATTACCCGTATATTTTAAAGCGGCGCATTCTGTCGGACTCCGGACATCTTTCAAATGACTCCTGCGCCCGGGAATTGTCGGATTTTGTCAGAAACGGAACGACAAGGATAATACTTGCCCATTTAAGCGAGCATAATAACATTCCTCAGCTTGCCTACATAACATCGCGCAGCGCGCTGTCAAGTGCGGGAATGGTTGAAAAAAGGGATTTTCTGCTTTCGGTCGCTCCTCGTGAAAATCTTAGCGGCTCGATGATATTTTAACAGGTTGTTGACGAATGATGAATGTTACCGTTATATGTGTCGGAAATCTTAAGGAAAAGTATTTTAAAGACGCCTGCGCCGAATATGTGAAGCGCCTCGGGGCTTTCTGCCGCTTCAGACTGATTGAGGTAGATGAGGAAAGAATATCGGACAAGCCTGCCCGCTCGGATATAGAACATACATTAAAAAAAGAGGGAGAACGCATTATCTCGAAAATTCCCAAAGGCGCAAGGGTGTTTTCCCTTTGTATCG
The DNA here is from genome assembly GCA_964385235.1 of uncultured Clostridium sp. Classification (GTDB taxonomy): domain Bacteria; phylum Bacillota; class Clostridia; order Oscillospirales; family Acutalibacteraceae; genus Pseudoruminococcus. Next base: position 12,974 of record CAYLOD010000005.1, on the reverse strand, counting down.
AGGGTATGCTCATAAGCTCCGGGCAGCTTGCCGAAAGGATAGCCTCCGAGGGGCTTCAGGGTGTCAGCGAGATAGCTTTTATTATAGGCGGCTCATGGGGACTGTCCGATGAGGTAAAAAAACTGTCCTGTATGAGGCTTTCCATGTCGAGAATGACATTCCCTCATCAGCTTGCGAGGGTTATGCTTTGCGAGCAGATATACAGGGCGTTCCAGATAAGCTGTAACGGGAAGTACCATAAGTGACAATATAAAACCACAGCTTATTTCCCCACTGAAGTGTTCAAAACAGCTTTGCAATTTCGGCGGCTTGTTGAAGCTGCGATTGAATATAAATTTTTGTGATAAAGCTTCGGGAGGAATATCGTAATGAGATATTGCAAAAACTGCGGAAGTATCGCGGCAAGTGATGATAAATTCTGCGTTATCTGCGGTGCGAAAATTGACGAAGAACCTGAAAAACCTGTTGAAAAAAGCGATACAGTCCTTGAGCATAATGACGAGAGCACTGTTTCACGGGAAAGCTCTGATACTCAAGAGGCTGAGAAGGCGGAGCACGTTTCAGAAAAAGATATGCGCGTTCAGCCTGTCAACCCGAATCTTCACGATGAATATATAGATATATCGTCGTTTTATTCGGAGGAAAGCGTCAAAAAATCGCCGAAGCCAAGGATCGCCCCGGCTCCGGCGGAGAGTAAATCAACAACTAAGGTAGTTGATTCCATTTCCGGTATAGAGGCTAAGACGAGAGAGATCGGCTCCATAAAGAAAAAACAGTACGATGCTTCACAGGACGTTATATTTGAAAATATTTCCTCAGGCACTAAAAAGCACGTGCGTATTTCTAAAGGGCTGAGAATCGCGATAATCGCGGTCGTTGCCGCGGTTTTGTTGACTGTAGGAATATCTGTGGCGGCTTTGATAATAAAAAGCAGCGGTCCTGCAGCCGAGGATTTCTATTCCTCCGCACAGCGGAAATATAGCGAGGAGGATTACTTTGGCGCTATAGACGACCTTTCGGAGTGCGTCAAGCTTGATGCCACCAACATCAGCGCATATATGCTTCTCGCGGACGCTTATATCGCGACGGATCGTGAACAGGAGGCTGTAACCGTGCTTGAGAGCGGTTACAGAGAAACAGGAAGCACAACAATAAAGACCAAGCTTGATACCCTCAACGCAAAGGTGAAAGCGGACAAAATATACAGCAGCCTCGTGAGCGAGGGCAACGGCGCGGTAAAAAACAGGGATTACAACCTCGCGGTTACTAAGTTTAACTCAGCAATAGAAGCAAGGCCCGATATTGCCGAGCCGTATATTCTTGCAGCCGACGCTTATGCCGCGATGAAGGAGTACGATAAGGCGGTAGAGTGCCTGCAAAACGGTCTTAAAAAGGTCAACGACAAGCAGCTTAGCTCAAAAATCGAGGAAATAAACGCTGTTGTCGCTAAAGAAAAGGCGGAAGAGGAAAGTCGTCTTGAGGAGGAACGCAAAAAAGCCGAACAGGAGCAAAAGGAAAAAGAGGAAAGGGAGCGCGAGGAGCGCGAGAGGATTGAAAAACAGCCCGTCAAGTTTGAAACAAAGATTGACGAAAAAACAGTCGATTATAAAAAAACGGAGATATTCAGCAGCGAAGCGCGCTGGGTCGTGTTTGACAACGAGGGCAGAGATCTCCCCGGTATAGATTACGCGAACAGGTTAGTCAATGAAACGCTTAATAGCTATTATGAGCTTGACTGCCGTCTTTTCGGCGCTAAAGATGAGAAAGAGCTTTATGAAATGGTCAAGGCTTCAAATAATATGTTGGCTATCGCCTATTGCAGGGTAACAGTGACATACAATAAAAACGGCATACTTTCTTTTGTTATTTTCAAATACCATATGCCGCCGACAATTAACGAATATAACGTTATCACTGAAACTCATACCATAGATATCAAGACCGGCGATGAGTATGTGCTGGGCGATATTCTCGCGGCGGGCAGCGATGTGATAAGTATTGTCAAGTCACAGGCGTTGCTCAACAATATAGATATAAGCGATGACATGACTTCAAATATGAATTTCTTCCTGGCGGGAGACAGCCTGATATTTTATTTAAAAAAATCCGACTGGGCATATGAGCAGGTTCCGCTTCCGTATTCCGATACGGATAAGTTCGCGATGAAGATAGAGGAGGATAAGGATACAACGTATATCTATCTTCAATAAAAGATTTATGCTGTTATAAACTGAAGCAGCCGAGTGACGTTATTTACGGCTGAGCGAACGTTTAATAAACAACGGCGGCTTGCGGATATGATCCGTTTTCACCTGCGGGCGGAAATTTGGAGGAAGTACGCTATGAATTTTTTTAAGCGGCAAAACAAAAAAGAAAATAAAAATCAGGCAGCGCAGAATACAGACAAAAAATATTCCGAGGCTGGCTTTGTCGGCGGCTCAAAGGCTATGCTGGTTGCTTGTACAGCGGTAATCGTTGCCGCACTTGTCTCTGCGATTCCTTTTTTCAATTCAAAGGAAGTTACAGATACTGAATATAAGTATCAGGATATAGCGCTGCTTGCAAAGGAAAGGCTGAAGCTGGAGGATTTCGGAGAGGCTATTGAGCTGTTTGAACAGGCTATCGAAATAAACCCTGCCGACGAGGAGCTTTATATCGGTTTGGCGGATTCCTATAAGGGCGCTAACGATACGGAAAAAGCCCGTAAAGCACTGGAAACGGGCTATAATGAAACAGGAAGCGACAACATCAAGGTAAAGCTGAATGCACTTGATGAAGCAGATCCGTCTGAAAAGTTTGACGAGTTTATGAACAATGGCAGGGAAGCCCTTGAAAATAATGATAAAACTCGCGCACTTGAGAACTTTTTGCACGCACTTGAGATAGATCCAAAATCGGCTGAAGCATATCTGCTTGCGGCGGATTCATGCACCGGTACAGAGGAAGCCGTTTCAATTCTGGAAAAGGGCTTTGAGCTTACGAAAAGCGGAGAAATACATGAACGTATTGAACTGCTTAAGCCCCCGACAAGCGAGGTAACGTCATCACCGAATGGAAATGAGGAGAAAGATGAAGCTTCCTCAAAGGCTGAAAAAGCTGAGGTCAAAAGCGCTGATACTGTTGAAGTCAAGACCCATACCGACAAGAACCTGCAGATGTATAAGAACGAGGTGATCTTTGAAAGCTCGGCGAGCTGGTTCGAGCTTATCGGAGACGAAAGCTGCCCCGGTATTGCAAAAATCAACTCTGATGTTGATGAATTGCTGAACGAGTATTTTAACCTTGATCCGACAAAATACGGCGCGTCCGATGTCGAGGAGCTGTACGCGAATATTTCCGAATACGGAAAGATTCAAGCCGATATATCAATAAAAGCCTTATATTGCGGAAATAACATTGTTTCATATATATCGGACGTGGAAATATCATCGCCCGACGCTTTTTCATCGACCGGGTATCATACGGCGGACATTAAAACGGGCGAGGAGCTGAAGCTCGGCGATATACTCGCGGGCGAAATGGACGGGATAAAGAAATCGGTTTCAGACGCTTATACTGAGGCGGGGATAAAGCCTGCGGAGAATGAGTCTGACGACATAAGCTTTTATCTCGAAAGCGACAGACTTGTTCTTGTTTCATCGTCGGGTGAGGCATATATTCCGTTTTCGGCGTCCGACAAATTTAAAATTCCCCTTACATCTCAGAAATCCGAGCCTTTGGAATAAAAATGTTCCGTAGGCGTGGATTTTCAGGAACATATTTTATTCACAAAAAATATAAAACTTTAAAATTTTTAGTTTTTTAGTGGAAAGTTTTCTGCCGATATGTTATAATTCTAAGTGATAACAAAGAAATTTACAGGACGGAGTGAACTTAATTTATGAATATTTGGCACGATATTGATTCTTCGAGAATTACCCCCGAGGATTTTATGGTCGTTATAGAGATCCCCAAGGGCAGCAAGGCAAAGTATGAGCTTGATAAGCAGACAGGTGTTCTGAAGCTTGACCGCATACTTCATACATCTACGCATTATCCCGCCAACTACGGCTTTATTCCGAAAACGTATGCCGACGACCTCGACCCTCTCGATGTCCTTGTACTCTGCTCGGAACAGATATATCCTATGACTCTTATACGCTGTTATCCGATAGGTGTCATTACCATGCTTGATAACGGTCATAACGACGAGAAGATAATAGCTATCCCGTTCAGTGATCCTACATATAACGAGTATAAGGATATTTCCGAATTGCCGGTCCATATCTTTGACGAAATGACACACTTCTTCTCGGTCTATAAATCTCTTGAGAACAAGGAAACTGTTGTTGACGAGGTTAAGGGCAGAGAATCCGCTATTAAAATTATCGGTCAGACGATAGAGAACTATAAAGAAAAGTTTACACAGATTTGATACGGAGCGTGACGACATTAATATGCTCTCGAACGCTGATAATAAATGAGCCGCCGATTCGCGAAAATAAGCGGTCGGCGGTTTTATTCCGTTGAATAGGGAGGATTTCAGCTTGGCGAATAAGGTGACAGAGGAAGATAAGAATAAGCCCGACGGCGGTGAAAAGCAAAAACAGACAACAAATCCGAAAAAACAAAAGAAAATCACGAAAAATACGGTTATATACGGTGTGCCGAAGAAAAAGAAAAAGTCACGTTCCGATAAGATCCGTATAGCATTGTGTTTGCTTTATACGGCTTGCATAGTATGCCTTACAATGCCGTTTACTACATTTAACTTTGAACGTATACTGGATACCGACGAAAATGTAAAGAACTACCAACGCGAGATAGACAAGGCATACGACGAGCTTGAAAAGGCCGAAAGCGAGCTTGTGCTCGCGGACGAAGAGGAAGTCGAAGAAAACAAGGGGCTTGAGAAAGGTGATATAATTTACCCCAAGAGTCTTGCCGCGGATAATGTAATAGGTCAAAAGTGTGAAACAGAGAGGCTCCTGAAGCTCATTGACAAAACGGCGAGCTATGACTATGTTAAATACACCAAGGAAAGCTATAACAAATTACTTGAGAAAATATATTCGGCTGTGGGAGTTCTCACGCCGTCTGCTACCATAAGCGACACAGGTCTTAAGCTTGTTTTTGGCAACAGTCTGTCTAACAGTGCGTTCAGCAAGAGAACGGAGGGTATATTTCAAAGGCTTATGTATTCTATCGGATTCTTGGTAATCCCCGTTGTGGGCTTTTTTGCCACGAGCTTTGACAAAAAGCACCACATAAAGAATATAATAGCCATGGTCGGTTCAGCCTTCCTGATTTTTGTTTTGTTTGCATTTTTCCCGCTGGAATATATAGACTATGGCGCGGTCATATCATTTGTGCTGTATGCGGTCATTCTGATACTCGGCGTCGCGGGCGTCTATTGCAAGCAGCAGGAGGACTACTGGTTAGAACATTATGATGAATGTGTTGAAAAGGGAATGACAAAATGGCTTCCCGACGGGTACCTTGACGACAAAAAAACTGCCGAGCAAGTCAAGGCTGACAAGGCTCAGCAGGCTGTCGTGGATTCTGCTAAGAACGCTCAAAAGCGACGCCAAAAGAAAAAGTAATTTACCACAGTGAAGCGGTACCGAAAAATAATGAAATAAAAAATCCCGACTGACACTATGTTCAGTCGGGATTTTTTCAAATGCGCCTTAACGCACCGCCTTGTTATCCGCTTCGGTGTGACATTCTCCCCGCCGCGTCTTCGGGCGGGGCGGAATCCAACGTATTCCCGGCGAATCGGGATAAAGCGCTTAATCTCCTATATATTCAAACCTCGGGACGAGCCTTCCGTTGACTTCTACATTTTGATAGAACATCGTGGCGGGACGGGCCCAAACCTTGTGTTCACCGAAAAGCTCCCTGTATATGACAAGATCCTGCATTGTTTCGCTTTGCTTTGCGAGGGTGATAACCTCGTACTCTCCGCCCTTAAAGTGGCGGTGCCTGCCGAGAGTTCCCCATTCGGGGATTTTATGCTCCTCCTTGGCCGTTTGAAGCTGAACGGTATTTTTAACGGCGTCCTCATCTGTTTCGGGTGAATCGGACGCGACGAGTATTCTTGAGTAATGCGCGGGAATATCAATATCGACATAGCTGCCGTTGACCTTGTAGCTTTTACCGTTGAGTTTGTCCACGAGGTAAGCCCCCTCGGCATTAAAGCCTATATTCATATCGTTATCGGCAAGGTTCAGAGCGACATAAACAC
>CAYLOD010000005.1:0-6738 GCA_964385235.1 uncultured Clostridium sp. | reverse complement strand
AAACACACTGAGAATCCGTTCTGCGCTTAAATACAAGCTGCTCGTTTCGTATTTGCACATTATCATAGGAGCCGTATTTAAGCGCGTCAAGGCTTGTCCTTATTCTTCCGAGTTTCCTTAAATGTATGAGAAGATCGTTTTCCTCAATGTCGGAAAGGTCAAACCCCGGACGGAGCGGGTAGTCATAGTCCGTCGGAGATTTTTCGCCCCTGACGCCCCATTCGCTTCCGTAGTATATCGAGGGAACGCCGGGCATACAGTATAAGACCGTATAGACGTTTCTGAGGTTCGCGGGGTTTCTGACCGTACTCGCGAGGCGGTTGACATCGTGGTTGTCAACAAAGTTATATGTATAGATATTCTTATATATACCGCCGTTCGCGAACTGACGGTTGAGTGAGTGCGCGATTTCAAAATAATTTCTGTCATTATGTGAGGAATATATGCCCTTGTAGCATTCATAGTTTGTTACAGAATCGAGCATTTCGGGGTTTGCCCAATAGTTATAGTCCCCGTGGATTATCTCACCCATGAGCCAGAAGTCACTGTTTCTGCTCTTTGTATAGTTGCGAAGCGCGCGGAAAAAGTCGGGATCGATACTGTCTGCGGAGTCCAGGCGCAGACCGTCTATTTTAAATTCATCAATCCACATTCCGACGGAATCGAGAAGATAATTTCTGACATCGGGGTTTCTGAGATTCAGCTTGACAAGGTCGAAATGTCCCTGCCAGCCCTCGTATGAGAAAGGATCGCCGTAGGGGCTTCCGCCGCCGAAATGGAGATTGCTGAACCACCCGCAGTATGGTGAAGAGCTTCCCTTTTCGCGAATGTCCTTAAAAGCCCAGAAGTTTCTGCCGACATGGTTGAATACTCCGTCAAGAACGATTCTGAATCCGTTTTTGTGAAGCTCGTCACAGATTTTCTTGAAAGATTCGTTCGTACCGAGACGGTTGTCTATCTTACGGTAATCGTCGGTATCATAGCCGTGAACAGTTGACTGGAATACCGGCCCGAAGTATATCGCGTTTATATTCATGCTCTTGAGATGAGGTATCCAGTCGAGTACCTTGTCAAGGCGGCATTCCGTAGCGCCGTCATTAATCCTCGGAGCATCACAAAATCCGATAGGATATATGTGATAGAATATTGATTCGTTTACCCAATAGCTCATTTCCCATTCTCCTTTTTAAGATACGATTATAAATACTTAATTAACCGTTTTTTTGATGACTTACCGTAGCATTATAGCATACCTGACTAAAAATATCAAGACAAAATTTATACTGATTGTGCATAATATATCAAAATTAACCTTTTTCCGCATATAACTTAGGCAATATATTTCCCGTCGGGTTTCGACCTTTCTCTCAGGCGGGGGACATTACTCACGCGGCTTACGCTACGCCCGCCGCGTTGAATTGCTGTCAAGTCCTTATTAAATGATTTGCTTTGGATAATATGGTTATTCAGCGGAAAAATATATAATATCTGAATAAATTTAAATAAACTTTTGAGAAATACTTGTCAAAATTTTCGGTGTAGTGTATCATATATACAATAGGATTGTGCTTTTCAAATTCATACTGTGAAAGGGGTTAGAATAAGATGAGGAAAACTAAGATTGTTTGTACGCTTGGACCCGCTACCGATAATGAGCAGATACTGCGGGAGCTTATGCTCAATGGAATGGACGTCGCCCGTATCAATATGTCGCATCAGACGCATGAGATACATCAGGAGAGGATCAATATGGTCAAAAGGCTTCGCGAGGAGCTTGATCTCCCCATAGCTCTGTTGCTCGATACGAAGGGGCCTGAGATCCGCACAGGAAACTTTAAGGACGATAAAAAGGTTTCTCTCGAGGCGGGGCAAAAGTTCACGATCACTACAACGGAAGATATTATAGGGGATTCCACGCGCTGCTCCGTAAGCTATAAAGGACTTTACGATGATGTGGACGTCGGCTCGAGGATACTTATTGATGACGGATTGATCGAGCTAAAGGTTATAAGCAAGAGCAACGGAGATATTTTATGCTCTGTCATTAACGGAGGAACGGTATCGTCACACAAGGGAGTCAATATTCCCGGCATAACTCTTTCTCTGCCGTTTTTGAGCGAACAGGATAAGCTCGATATAAAGTTCGGAGTAGAGAACGACTTTGACTATATTGCGGCGTCATTTACGAGAAGCGCGCAGGATATATACGATCTGAGAAACGAGCTTGAAAAAAATAACTGCTCGACTATGAACATTATTTCAAAAATTGAAAACTTAGACGGCATAAAAAATCTGGACGAAATACTTCGGGTTTCCGACGGTATTATGGTCGCGAGAGGCGATCTCGGCGTTGAGGTGCCGTTAGAGGATATTCCGATATTACAGAAGCGGCTTATTAAAAAAGCGTATGAGGCGGGAAAACAGGTGATTACAGCCACTCAAATGCTTGATTCCATGGTTAAGAACCCGCGTCCCACCAGAGCGGAAACCACGGACGTTGCAAACGCCGTATATGACGGCACGACCGCGATAATGCTTTCGAGCGAAACAGCCGCCGGTCAATATCCCGTTGAGGCTGTAAGCACTATGGCTCTTATCGCGGAAAAAACCGAGAGGAATATTAACTATATCCGCAGACTTGAGAACAGGGAGATCCCCGAAAGACCCGACGTCACTTCAGCTATATCTCATGCCACCTGCACGACTGCCCACGACCTTGGCGCGGCAGCCATTATGACGGTTTCAAAGTCGGGCAAGACGGCTCGCATGATAGCGAGGTTCCGTCCTCAATGTCAGATTATCGGCGGAACTACCGATAAAAAGGTTTGGCGTCAGATGAATATGGTTTGGGGCGTAACTCCGATCATGGTAGATGAGAAACAAAACACAGACGACCTTTTCAATCATGTTGTTGAGGTCGCCGAGAGCCGCGGTCTGGTAAAGAACGGGGACCTAACCGTTATCACGGCGGGTATACCGCTCGGCATTTCAGGCACAACCAATATGCTCAAGGTGCACCTTGTCGGTAATGTTCTTGTTTCGGGCACTACTATTGTCGGAGAGGGTACTGTATGCAGTTCCGTCTGCGTATGCGACTCAGAGGACGAGGCTAATGAAAAGTTCAGAGATGGTGATATTTTAGTCATTCCAAAGACATCTAACAGGCTTTTGCCGCTTATCAAAAAGGCGTCGGGCGTTATTACCGAAATAGACGGAGCGTCATCACACGCTGCTATTGCCTGCCTTGCGCTCGGCATACCTGTTATCGTCGGAGCGCAGAACGCGACAACACTGCTGAAAGATGGAATATCCGTTACCATGGACGCCTCAAAGTCGCTTGTTTTCAGCAGATAAATCATATAAACCTTTCAAGGCGATTAACCGATATGCGAAATTCAAATGAATTGCGGAAGATGCTCAGCTGTTTTCGCTTAAAACAGAAAAAGGACGCCATGCTTGTGTATGGCGTCCTTTTTTAGCTGTTCAGCCTAAAATCTTCGTCAGCCGATCAAATTTCCAAACTCAGTGAGAGCCTGTTCTCCCGCCTCTGTTATACGATATGTAAGTTCCTTGCCGGAACCGGTTTTCATAAACCAGTCATAGTAGTTCATTCTCAGAATAGAGCTTGTCTTGTCCCCTCCGCCAAGCTCTTTTATCTGTTTTGCCGAAAGCTCCCCGTGTTCCGAGAGGATTTTTGCTATACATAATGCCTGTTCCTTATACACTGTGATAATTTTTCGCCTTGCGACACCGCCTGTATTAACGCTTCCCGTGCGTCCGCTGTGTTCTGTCAGAATAGCCATGCGCTTCTTTTTATCGTGCCGTACAGGCTTGGCGGGGGAGGGGTTTACGGCTACATCTATTTGGGGCTTTCCGCCTGTCGTAAAGCCTACAAGCATCAGCCCCAGCTCAAGCCTTCTGCACAGATTTACCATATCGTTATAGTGGGCGTCTTTATATCCGCGCTTCGGGAGCGGTACGGCGACGTATACGCTGTCCGCCGCCCTTTGACGCTTTAACGCCTGATAAATAAGCTCCATTGTAAAGCCCCTTTTCAGCTCCACGACTATAAGCTCATCACCCTTGACAGCGGCAATATCGCACGACAAAACCTCGCCCTTTGTATCATATCCGAGAGAGTCAAGGTATTCCTTCACAGGCTCGTAAAGGTCGCTTTCCTTAATTTTTTCCATATGCTCACTGCTTTCCGAGGAATGCCGCGGGACCTATGATTTCATTCGCGCCTATAACGGTATGTCCGATTATAACGCTCGCCGGCAATATGGTCGCGCCGGGTTCTATTTGAACGGAACAGCCGATTATAACACCGTCGCGGCATGGTATGTTGACGCCGTTCGATAGATGCTTATCAATAATCCTGTTCCGCGCGATTTCATTTAGTTGCGCGAGCTGCGCGCAGTCATTTGCGCCGAGTACGGAATCCGGGGAGCTTGCCTTAAACGCGGAAACTCTTTTTCCCGCCGCCTTAATCAGTTCTACTGTGTCCGTGAGATAGTATTCGCCTGTTTTTTTGCTCGGAGCTAATTTCTCGAGAGCCGTCAAAAGGCATTCAACACTGAACCAGTAAGCGCCGGAATTGACCTCCTTTACAGAGCGCTGAGCATCGGTCGCTTCCTTTTCCTCTACTATAGCCTCAAGAGTGGATCCGCCTGTCCGAATGATTCTTCCGTAACCAAACGGATCATCTACCTCTGCCGATATGACTGTACAGCCGCCGCCCGAGTGAAATTCCGCGGAGCGGGAAATTGTTTCGCTGTCGATAAACGGAGCGTCACCGTTTAAAATAAGTACGTTGGAGCTTTTGTGCGAAATAAGAAATTCACGCGCCGTCATAACGGCATGACCTGTTCCGAGGCGTTCGGCTTGTATTACGGAGGTAATAGAGCAGGGAAGCGTGCCTATATATTCCTCGATTATTTCATGTCTGTAACCCGTTACGATACATATGTCCTCTATTCCCGCGCCGCATACGGCGTCTAATACCCATTGAAGCATGGGCTTAAAAAGCACTTCGTTCATGACCTTCGGTTTGTTTAATTTCATTCTTTTGCCCTCGCCGCCCGCGAGGATAATCGCGCAAGTATTTTTGTCCATTATATATACCTCCACAAATAGTGATAATAAAAATATTAAGGTGTTCGGGTATACTTTTCCAAAAAGCTTAATTGAAAACTTAAATTTCCTTTATTTTTTAAGATATACCGGTCTGTCAGGTTGAATGACTTGCAGACTACTTATATAATTATCGCAAGATATAACAGGATTTTCAAGTGTATTTTCAGTCAAATTGTCTTTTTGATATAAATTATCCAAAATATCAATAAAATTTTTTCCATTATCAGTAAAAAATATTGCATATAATTATGGAAATTTCATAATTTATTTGTTATAATAGCAATAAGGACTTAGTTTTTTTAAGCAATTTATATTAAAATTGTAAAAATTAAGCCACAAGGACAAAATTCAGGAGGTAATTTTTAAATGAGCAAAAAGTATGTTTACCTTTTCTCCGAGGGCAACGGCTCAATGAGAGAGCTTCTCGGCGGTAAGGGTGCAAACCTCGCGGAAATGACAAGACTCGGTATGCCTGTACCGCAGGGCTTCACGGTTTCAACAGAGGCTTGCACACGCTACTATGAGGACGGCAGACAAATCGCTGAGGATATTCAGGAGCAGATCTACGAGGCTCTTGCAAAGATCGAGGAGATCAACGGCAAGAAATTCGGTGATAGTCATAATCCGCTTCTCGTTTCCGTTCGTTCCGGTGCGCGTGCTTCTATGCCCGGTATGATGGATACTATCCTCAACCTTGGTCTTAACGACGAGGTTGCCGCCGGCATGATCGCGGGAAACCCTGATCCTAAGTTTGAACGTTTCGTATACGATTCATATCGCCGCTTTATCCAGATGTTCTCTGATGTTGTTATGGAGATCTCAAAGAAAAAATTTGAGGTCATCATAGACGAGGTCAAGGAAGCAAAGGGCGTTAAGAATGATATTGATCTTGATACAGAAGATATGAAGAAGCTTGTCGCTCTCTTCAAGGAATATTATAAAGAGCAGAAGGGCGAGGACTTCCCGACGGATCCTAAGGTACAGATGATGGAAGCGGTCAAGGCTGTTTTCCGCTCATGGGATAACCCCCGCGCAAATGTATATCGTCAGATGAACGACATTCCTTATTCATGGGGTACCGCTGTCAACGTTCAGCCTATGGTATTCGGCAACCTGAACGAACATTCGGGAACAGGCGTTGCGTTTACTCGTAACCCCGCGACAGGCGAGAAGGCGCTCTTCGGTGAGTATCTTATCAACGCACAGGGCGAGGACGTTGTTGCCGGTGTTCGTACACCGAGCCCCATTAAGCAGCTTGAAAACGATATGCCCGATGTTTACAAACAGTTTGTTACTATCGCGACAAACCTTGAGAACCACTATAAAGATATGCAGGATATGGAGTTCACCATAGAGAACGGTAAGCTCTATATGCTCCAGACAAGAAACGGCAAGAGGACGGCCGCCGCCGCTCTGAAGATTGCCGTTGACCTCGTTAAGGAGGGCATGATCGACGAGAACGAGGCTGTTCTCCGCGTTGAGCCTAACGCTCTTGACGCTCTACTCCACCCGCAGTTCGACGCTGAGGCGCTAAAGGCTGCCACGCCGATCGGCAAGGGTCTTGCGGCTTCTCCGGGCGCTGCCTGCGGTAAGGTCGTGTTC
>CAYLOD010000004.1:0-44357 GCA_964385235.1 uncultured Clostridium sp. | reverse complement strand
TGAGAACCCTGTAGAGGACGTATAGGACGGATCATTCGTTTTTTACAATGTAAGAATCGGTTAACAAAATGACGGCGAGCGTTCGCTCAACGATATATCCGTTTCCATCGCTTCGGGCGAAACCGTCGGCATAATAGGCGGAACAGGCTCCGGCAAAACAAGCCTTGTAAACCTCATACCGCGCCTTTATGACGCGACGGAGGGAAGGGTGCTGGTCGGCGGCCGTGACGTCCGCGATTATGACCTCGAGGCTCTCCGTAATTCTGTCGCGGTCGTTCTGCAAAAGAATGTTTTATTCTCGGGCACAATAAAGGATAATCTGCGCTGGGGCAACGAGAACGCTACCGACGAGGAAATTATAAACGCCTGCAAACTTGCTCAGGCGGACAGCTTTATCACGACATTCCCCAAAGGGTATGATACATACATAGAGCAGGGCGGCGCGAATGTTTCCGGCGGTCAGAAGCAAAGGCTCTGCATCGCGAGAGCGCTCTTAAAGAAGCCGAAGATACTTATTCTTGACGACTCAACGAGCGCTGTCGATACAAAAACAGACGCGCTGATCCGTCAGGCGTTTGAAAAGGAGATACCCAATACCACAAAGATAATTATCGCGCAGAGGATTTCGTCCGTTGAACACGCGGATAAAATCATCGTTATGGACGACGGAGGCATAGACGCGATAGGCACGCATGAGGAGCTTCTCGAGTCCAATCAGATTTACAAAGAGGTTTATACCTCACAGCAAAAGAGCTCGCAAAAGAGCTGATAATAACTCAGGCAAAATGTCCCCCCGGTCGGGAGCCGCGCCCTGTGACGGAACGGGGTCCGGTGGAACGGGGTCCGGTGGAACGGGGTCCGGTGGAACGGGGTCCGGTGGAGCAAGCCCTTATTTAATCAAGAAAGGAATGATCGGTACCATGAATAAGCCTGATAAAAAGCCTATGACCAAAAACATGGGAAAGACCATTAAGCGGCTTTTCTCATATATTTTTAAATATAAGGCAAGACTGATTATCGTTCTTGTATGTATTCTTTTAAGCGCGCTCACAGGTGTTGCATCGTCGATTTTCCTGAAAGTGCTGATAGATGATTATATCAAGCCGCTTTTAATCGAGGCGGTACCGGACTTTTCGGGACTTTTGACGGCTGTTATATTTATGGCGGGAATATATATTGTGGGAATCGTTTCGACACTGCTTTACAACAGGCTGATGGTAACTGTTTCACAAGGCGTTCTAAAAAGCATTCGTGACGAGATGTTTGACCATATGCAGTCGCTCCCGATAAAATATTTTGACACGCACTCTCATGGCGATTTGATGAGCCGATATACTAACGATACGGATACTTTGCGGCAGATGATCTCACAGAGTCTGCCTCAGATGTTTTCGTCGATCATAACTATTGTTTCGGTATTTATCACCATGGTGGTTATGAACCTGTGGCTGACGCTTCTTGTGCTTTTATTTGTCGCGTTTATGCTTTTTGTAACCGGGAAGATAGCTAAGAACAGCGCGAAGTATTTTATTCGTCAGCAGGAGTCCTTAGGCGATGTAAACGGTTATATTGAGGAAATGATAAACGGTCAGAAAGTCGTCAAAGTCTTTTGTCATGAGGAAAAGGCTAAGGAGCTGTTTGACGGGAAAAACGAGGAGCTTTATAACAACATGGCGTCGGCAAACACATTTGCGAACATACTTATGCCTGTAATGGGGAACCTCGGCAACGTTCAATATATTCTCATAGCTATTGTCGGCGGACTGTTCGGCATAAACGGCATAGGCGGCGTTACGCTCGGCTCGATAGCTTCGTTTTTGAACCTTTCAAAATCGTTTACAAATCCGATGGGGCAGATCTCGCAGCAGCTTAACGCCGTTATTATGGCTTTAGCGGGCGCGGAGAGAATTTTCGAGCTTATGGACGAGGAGCCTGAGGTCGATGACGGATACGTTACTCTCGTTAATGCCAGGTTCGGAGAAAATGACGAACTTATTGAGAGCGAGGAGCGCACGGGTATTTGGGCGTGGAAGCATCCGCACGCAGACGGCACAGTAACGTATACACGGCTTAAGGGAGAGGTTCGGTTCTATGATGTGGACTTCGGATATGTTGAGGACAAGATAGTCCTTCACAACGTATCCCTCTGCGCCAAGCCCGGGCAGAAGGTCGCGTTTGTCGGTGCGACAGGCGCGGGCAAGACCACTATCACAAATCTGATTAACCGCTTTTATGATATTGCCGACGGCAAGGTCCGCTATGACGGGATAAATATCAACAAAATCAAAAAAAGCGATCTGCGCCGTTCTATCGGTATAGTTTTGCAGGATGTAAACCTGTTTTCGGGTACTGTTATGGATAATATCAGGTATGGCAATTTGAACGCCACCGATGAGGAGTGCATAGCCGCCGCAAAACTCGCGAACGCCGACGGATTTATAAGGCATCTGCCGAACGGCTATAACACGGTAATATCGGGCAACGGCTCGGAGCTTTCACAAGGTCAGCGCCAGCTTATCTCAATCGCGAGAGCGGCTGTCGCGGATCCGCCCGTAATGATACTCGATGAGGCGACCAGCTCTATCGACACGCGAACAGAGGAAATCGTTCAGCGGGGTATGGACGGGCTTATGTACGGCAGGACGGTATTTGTCATAGCCCACAGACTTTCTACCGTTCGCAACTCAGATATTATCATGGTTCTTGAGCTCGGGCACATAATAGAGCGCGGAAGCCATGAAGAGCTTATTAAGCAAAAGGGTCAGTACTACCGTCTGTACACCGGCGCCTTTGAACTCGAATAGCGGGGTACCCCGTCGGAAAGCCTCGGCGGGGTACCCCCGCCGGAAAGACGCGTAATCGCTCGCTTGCGCTCGCTCGGCGTCGGCATAATATGCTTATTGACGCGTAGAGAGGAAGTTACCAAGAGTTACCATATGGAAAAGACTTTCTATTATGACGCACTGGCATTTCCTATACACTGCCGGGTTTTTCGCTGAACAAAAATGGTGCAGCACCTTTAGGTGTTACACCATTTTTCATTTTTATTATATAGCATACAGTAAAAAACTTCGGCACTGACGTGGCTGTTTTTGTGCCGTGCAAGACGTAGTTAGCGGTTTACTTGCGTGTGCTGATGTGGTTAATTTGTAATATCGATCCCACGCGGCAATAAGTGTCCCATGCTGAAGCCGAGCGAGGCTTGCCGGACGGTTACGCGACTTGCCCGTCGGGGCAATCGACTAATCGAGGAAATCCTTTAATTTTTTGCTGCGGCTGGGGTGGCGGAGCTTTCTGAGGGCTTTTGCCTCGATTTGCCTTATGCGCTCCCGTGTTACGTTAAACTCTCTGCCGACCTCCTCAAGCGTGCGTGAACGTCCGTCCTCAAGACCGAAGCGAAGCCTGAGAACCTTTTCCTCCCGCAGGGTAAGTGTTGAGAGAACCTCCGAAAGCTGTTCCTTGAGAAGGGTGTGCGACGCCGCGTCCTGTGGAGCGGGCGCGTCGTCGTCGGGAATGAAGTCGCCGAGATGGCTGTCCTCCTCCTCGCCGATGGGCGTTTCGAGCGATACAGGCTCCTGTGCTACACGCATAATTTCTCGAACCTTGTCTACAGGCATATCAAGCTCTTCCGCGATTTCATTGGCGGACGGCTCGTGACCGTTCTGGTGGAGAAGCTGACTTGATACCTTCTTGACCTTGTTGATGGTTTCCACCATATGGACAGGTATGCGGATAGTCCTCGCCTGATCTGCAATAGCCCTTGTTATGGCTTGACGTATCCACCATGTGGCATATGTTGAGAACTTGAAGCCCTTAGTGCAGTCAAACTTCTCGACCGCCTTCATAAGTCCGAGATTGCCCTCCTGAATCAAATCAAGGAACTGCATACCTCTGCCTAAATAACGCTTCGCGATGCTGACAACAAGCCTGAGATTCGCCTCCGAAAGACGCTGCTTAGCCGCGGTATCTCCCTCGGAAATTTTCATGGCAAGCTCTACTTCCTCGTCGGGGCTGAGGAGCGGCACACGGCCGATCTCCTTGAGATAGATTTTGACGGGGTCGTCGATCGTTATTCCATCGGGCGTGGGCTCCGCTTCGTCGTCATCTTCATCGTCTATGTCGAGAGAGTCAAGGACAATATCGTCAATATCCTCAATGATTTCTATGCCGTTTGACTCGAGAGTGTCGTAAATTTTTTCAATCTGTTCGGGCTCTATATCATCACCGATAGTGTCAAGTATCTCCTTGCTTGAGATCTGCCCCTTGATCTTTGCTATGTCAAGGAGCGCCTTCATCGGAGTCGCCGCTTTCTTTTCCTGTTGAGGTGTTGCATTCATTTTTATGCCCTCCTGTTTTTTCTTTCCCTTAATTTTCTCATATGTTCCATGATTTCCTCGTTACTTGCACTGTCAATCTGCTCGGGCGTCATTTTTTCGTTTTCCTCAAGCAGTATATCTATATATTCGTTGACCGCTTGTACGGGATTGTTTTCACGCGGACGGGCTGTTAAAATTGACGCGACGCTGCTGACCTCGTCGGTGGAAAGCTCGCCGGAAATATCCATCAGCGATATGGAACGCGAATCTTTTATGCGGTCGATAAGGATCGTAAATATCCGCCTGTTAAATGATGTGATGAATTTGTCGGGACTTATCCGTGACAATATAGTATCGGCTAAGTCGGGATTATTTATTAGTAACGCTATAATTGCTTCCTCAGCGCTCGCGGCGCGAAGATTGCCGTGCTTTTCGGGGTTTATTCTGTCCGCGGCGGCGGAGGTGGAAAGACGGATATTTTGCATCTCATCTCTGCGCGCCCTTTTGTATGATTGTTTTTTGTATTTTTCAACCTGCGATATTATGGAGCTTTTCGTGACAGAAAGCTCCTCGGCAAGTTCGCCTGCGTAAACGTCAAGCTCTATGCTGTTGTCGAGCTTAGCAAACAGCTTCGCGCATTCCGTGAGAAACATTACGCGCTGCTCGGGAATTTGCGTATCGTACCTTTGGCGCAGTTTTTCAATCCGATAACGCATATCGTTTCCGCTGCCGTCAAGAAGCTTGCGGAAGCGCGCAGTCCCCTGCTCGCCATAGGAGCGTATGAACTCGTCGGGGTCTTTTCCGCTCGGAACGGTGACGACCCTGATTTTAATACCCGTCGGGCGAAGTATGTCTATTGCCCGCGACGTCGCCTTCTGACCCGCTTCGTCTGCGTCGTAGCATATGGCGACCTCGTCGGCGTATCGTTTGATCATCATTGCCTGTTCCGTTGTGATCGCTGTACCGAGCGTCGCGACGGCATTCTGAAAGCCCGCCTGATGCAGAGCGATAACGTCCATATAGCCCTCGCAAAGTATCAGCATACTCTCTCCGACGTTTTTCGCAAAATTAAGCGCAAAAAGGTTGGAGCTTTTCTTGAAAACAGGCGTATCGGAGGTGTTGAGATACTTGGGTTTTTCGTCGGACATTATTCTGCCGCCGAAAGCGATAACGTTTCCCCTCACATCAATTATCGGAAACATTACCCTGTCGGCAAACCTGTCTGTCGCGTGACCGCTTTTTGACATAAATGCGAGGTTAGCACTGACAAGTTCCGAATCCTTAAAGCCCTTTGAGCGGAGAAAGTCAACAAGAGCGTATCGCGACGGCGGCGAATAGCCCAGACCGAAGTGCTTTATCGTTGACTCCGAAAGCGCGCGCCTGCGCAGATATGAAAGCCCCTGCACGCCTTCCTTTGAATATAGCGTCCTGTGGTAAAAACGGGCCGCCTCCCGGTTTGCCTCATAAATACGCTTCCTAAGCTCACTCATGCCGCGTGAAGCCGTGTCTGTCGGCATTTCAAGCCCTGCCCGTGAGGCAAGCAGCTTGACGGCATCTATGTAATCGAGGTTTTCTATCCGCCGTATAAATGTTATAACATCTCCGCCCGCGCCGCATCCGAAACAGTGAAAAAAGCCGTTTTCCGGGGAAACGTTGAAAGACGGGGTTTTCTCACTGTGAAACGGACAAAGCCCCACGAGATTCCGTCCGCTTCTCTTGAGATTGACGTATCCCGATATAACACTTACAATATCGGTTCGGAGTTTGAGCTCCTGTATAAAATCATCGGGTAACGGTATAACTGTCACCTCCTTTTTAAAATAGACGCGCTAAAGCTTATTCCATGATTTGGGTATCAAAAGCTCCTTGAACTGCTCTATGGCATAATGATCCGTCATGCCGGCGATATAGTCGCATACGGCGCGGTCAAGATCCCCGTCTGAAAGCCTTATGATCTCCTGCGGAATTTTTTGAGGGTGCTCATAAAAATAGCTGTACAGTGTTTCTATGAGCTTGGGTATCTTCTTTTCCTCGCCCTTGGCCGATTCGTTTTTGTAAACGTATTCAAACATAAACGAGTGAAGCTCGTCAAAGTATTTTTTGACTTCCTCCGACATAGCTATTTCACCGTTTTGTGAGTTTTCTATGACGGAAATCACAAGACGGTTTATGCGCTCGCTCGTCTTGCTGCCGAGAACGCTCTGGATATGGTAGGGAATATCGTTTTCGGATATTATCCCCCCTCGTATGGCGTCGTCGATGTCGTGGTTTATGTAGGCTATTCTGTCGGCTAAGCGCACTATTCTGCCCTCGAGAGTTGCAGCCTGTTCCCCCTGCGTGTGGCAGAGAATCCCGTTGCGCGTTTCAAACGTCAGGTTAAGTCCGGCGCCGTCCTTTTCGAGATAATCAACGACGCGAACGCTTTGCTCATAGTGCCGGAAGCCTTTTGGAGAGATGTCGTTCAGAGCGCGTTCTCCCGCGTGGCCGAACGGCGTGTGACCGAGGTCGTGACCGAGAGATACGGCTTCCGTCAAATCCTCGTTGAGCCGCAGCGCCCGCGCGATGGTTCGGGCTATTTGCGAAACTTCAAGCGTGTGGGTAAGACGCGTCCTGTAGTGGTCGCCCTCCGGCGAGAGAAAAACCTGTGTTTTATGCTTCAGTCTTCTGAACGCCTTGCAGTGGATTATCCTGTCCCTGTCGCGCTGAAAGCAGGTTCTGACGGAGCATTCCGGCTCGTATTTTTCACGGCCGGAGCTGTTTTTCGCGAGAGCCGCGAGGGGAGAGAGCGTTTGCTCCTCAAGTTTTTCTGTCTGTTCCCTTATGTTCAAAGTCACCGCCCCCTATAGATTGCTGCCAGCGCCCAAAATCCCAAAGCTTTTAAACATATGTGACAAAGCCTGCAAAACCCTTACCATTTAATACGATATAAATTTAAAAATCCCTTTAAAAATAAAAAAATTTTTAAAAATGATTCAATAAAAGAAAAAGGACATCACGAGGTGATGCCCAAATCATTTTCCTTATGTATCAGCGGGTGACTATGCCGCCTATCGGAAGCACGCGATTTTTCCTTTTTCTCATGGAGGATATGAGCTTTTCTGTTTCTACGACTGCCAGCGGGACAAGTGATAAGCCCGCTACTATCAGCCACTGGAGCGGTGAAAGGGGAGTCGCCTTGAATACGGCGGCAAGCGGCGGGATAGATATTACGGATACCTGCATTATAACGCCCACAATAAATGAGATTATAAGCTTGGGGTTAGAAAACAAACCTCCCTTGAAAATGGAGTGTTCGCTTTTTATATTGAACGAATGCACAAGCTGACAAAGACTGAGCGAGGCGAAAGTCATTGTACGCCCGATAACAGGTTCGCCTCCATGGTCGAAGAAAACACGCCCTATTGTGAAAGCAAGGAATGACAGCGCGCCGATAAAGCAGCCCTCGACAGCTATATTAAAAACCATTCCGTCGGCGAAAAGGCTTTTCCTTGAATCATTCGGCTTTTTTTCCATTATATCGTCGGGAGTAGGCTCGACGCCGAGAGCGAGCGCGGGCAGACTGTCGGTGACGAGATTTACCCACAAAAGCTGTATGGCGAGCAGCGGCGACGGCAGCCGCAGAAGAAACGATGTGAAAACGGTGATTATTTCGCCTATATTGCTTGACAGAAGGAAGTGGACTGTTTTTTTGATATTTTCGTATATTCCCCTGCCCTCGGAAACAGCGTCTACAATGGTTGAAAAATTGTCGTCGGTAAGAACCATATCGGCGGCGCTCTTTGCGACGTCTGTCCCCGTTATGCCCATGGCGCAGCCTATGTCGGCGGCTTTGAGGGCGGGGGCGTCGTTCACTCCGTCGCCCGTCATTGCGACGACAGCCGACGCGGAACGGAAAGCTTTGACGATCCGTACCTTATGTTCCGGCGATACACGGGCAAAGACCGAATATGAGAATATATTTTTCTTCAGTTCGTCGTCTGACAGCTTATCAAGCTCCGCGCCGGTCATTGATTTGTCGCCGTTCGTATATATGCCGAGTTCCCGTGCGATAGCCTTTGCGGTTTCAATGTGATCTCCCGTTATCATTACGGGCTTGATGCCTGCTGTTTTGCAGCGCGCGACAGCGAGCTTTGCCTCGGGACGCGGAGGATCTATCATGCCCGCGAATGCCGTAAATATCAGCCCCCGCTCGGCGTCCTCCGCGGTTGAAGGGATTTTGTCCGTGTCGCGGTAAGCGACTGCAAGAACTCGAAGCGCGTCCGACGCCATTTTCTCATTTTTCGACAAAAGCTCCCGCCGCAGAGCGCTGTTCATACCGCCGTTAGTCGCCGATGTGCACAGCGGCAGAAGCATATCGGGCGCACCCTTTGTAATGATGCGGTAACCGCCTGTTTTCAGCTTATGTATCGTCGTCATACGCTTTCGCGCAGAGTCGAACGGAAATTCCTTTACTCGCGGAAATTCCTGTTCGAGTTTCTCTTTTTTGCGCCCCGCCACTGAGGCGGCTGCTATCAGCGCGCCCTCGGTCGGGTCGCCATAGGATGTACCGTCCGCGTTTAGTCTGCTGTTGTTGCATAGCGTACACAGCGAAAGCGCGAACGCACCTTCGGGAGAATTAAAGCTTACCGCCCCCGACTGAGTTTCAAGCCTTGTTACGGTCATGCGGTTCTGAGTAAGGGTGCCTGTCTTGTCCGAACATATAACATTGGCTCTGCCGAGAGTTTCAACGGCGGGCATTCTGCGGACTATCGCGCGCTTTGACGCCATACGCCTGACGCCGAGCGCGAGGACTATTGTGACTACCGCGGGCAGACCCTCCGGTATAGCCGCGACAGCGAGACTTATAGAAATCATGAACATATTGAGCGGCGGTATATGCTGCAGCAGACCGAGTACAAATATAACGGCACATATCGCGAGAGCGCCTATGCCGAGTAACTTTCCCGTTTTCGCAAGACTTATCTGGAGCGGGGTCTTGGGGCTTTCCTCCTCGTTTATCATCTCGGCGATCCTGCCGACCTGTGTTCTCATGCCCGTTGCGACGGCTACGGCTGTCGCGCTGCCCGAGGATATAGTGCCTGTTGAAAAAAGCATATTCCGGCGGTCGCCTATCGGAGCGCTGCTGTCACATATTATATTGCCGTTTTTCTCGGAAGGGACTGCTTCGCCCGTGAGAGAGGATTCCTCGGACTTGAGAGCCGAGTCGGTGATAATTCTCGCGTCACAGCACATTATGTCGCCCGTTTTTACGACGATTATATCTCCCGGCACTACCTCCTCGGACAAAATGTTCATTTCCCTGCCGTCGCGTATGACGCGGGCGTGGGGCGCGCTAAGCTTTTTAAGGGCGTCGATCGCCTTTTCGGCGCGGTTTTCCTGAATTACTCCCGTTATGGCGTTGATTATGACAATAAGCAAAATCATTATCGGGTCGATAAAATCCCCCGTGCCCTCGATGATTGCCGTAGCAAAGGAAATACCCGCCGCCATGAGAAGAATGAGTACCATAAAATCCGAAAACTGCGCGATGAATTTCACGAGCAGGGACGGCTTTTTTTGCTCATGCAGACGGTTCGCGCCGTATTTTTCAAGCCTGCGGCGTGCTTCCGAGGAGGTAAGACCGTTTTTGGCGTCGGTTTTAAGACTTTTTATGACTTCATTTGAGGATTGTGCGTGCCAGTCCATTTTTTAAGCTCCCTTCCTGTTTTTTACAATAAATTATACTCACGCGGCGGGGACGATATGCCAAAAACGAAAATTATACATAAGATGATAACAGCACCGTTTAAGGGGAGTTGCTTTATGGAATTTATCGGATTGCTGCTGTTATCGCTTTCACTCTCGGTAGATGCGTTTACTATCGGGGCTTCATGCGCCCTCGGAGGGATAAAGACATCGTGGCGGGCGCGTATTATAATCTGCTTAATATCGGTATTGATCATGGGAGTGTCGGTCGTAAGCGGAGAGTGGCTCGCGAGGCTGATGAGCGAAAATGTATCAAAGCTTATAGGCTGCGGTATGCTCTGTCTGCTCGGAATATACATAATATTTGGTTCATTTGGCAAAACTAAAAATCACAGGGAGAAAAAAAGCTTTACCTTTGTTCTGAAGCCTCTCGGAATAACCGTCAATATAATAAGAGATCCCACGTCGTGCGATATTGACAAATCAAATTCCATAGATACTCTCGAGGCGTGTTATATAGGCGCGGCGCTCTCGATAGATTCCGTCGGGGCCGGGATCTCTATGGGCGTCAGCGGGGTGAATGCTTTAACCGCCGCGGGTATGAGCGGACTGTGCCAGCTTATATTTCTCTGTGCGGGTTTGTATTTAGGTGTAAGGCTTAAAAATATAAAGCGCATTCCGCAGCGGGCATTTACAATTATATCGGGGGTGATATTAATCGTGGTATCCGTTGTCAGGGCATTTGTATGATACGCATATGCGCGGATAAGCGCAATCACGCGGCGCGGAATTGTGTTATTTTACGACATAAAAGCTATCGGCTTTATGCGTGAAAAGCTGTTTTGTGCAATATGCTGTCAAAGCTGACTAAAAAAGCTGTTATGCTTAAAAAACAATATTGTTATTTTCTAAAAAAGAAAATAACATATATGCCCGTAAAAATAACGTCATGATTTTGTGAAAAATTTATGGAAAATTTATAGCAAAATGATACAAAAAAAGAAAAATCAATTTGTGCAATAGGTAAAAAAATATAAAAAAACGAGTAATAATAAACAAAATTTGGTTAAGGTTTCTATCTACTTGAATAAAAAATACAATTTATGGTTGCAAAGTTTAAAATCATGTGCTATTATTACTACAGAAGGCGCGCAGACCTACGGCTGCGTGAGCAGTTTGAACAAAATTGTCAGCACCGTAAGAACCGCGCCGGAGAGCATGGGGCGTCCGCTTCATGTGCAGATCCGAAAAATAAAATTTTAATGAGAGAAGGATTTTACAATGGTAAGTAAAGCAAAAAAGACGACCGCATTATTACTCGCGGCACTCATGTGCGCAGGTGTGTTAGCAGGCTGCGGTGGCGGCGGCAACGGCGGCGAAACAACATCAACAGCGAGCGGAACAACATCAACAGCGAGTGGAACAACATCAACAGCAAGCAGCTCCTCAACAGCCGCGCCCGCTCCGACAATCGAGCAGATGGTTGCTAAAATCAAGGAGGAGGCAAGCGCTAACGGCGGCAAGGTCGAGATCAAGGTATGGGCTCCCGGCGGCGACAAGAACTTTGTTAAGGCCGCTCTTAACGGTGATAAGGATAAAAACGGCGCCTACGACTTCACAGGCAAGGGATTCAAGGATATTTACAAGGCGGACGGCGTAACTTATGACTTTAAGGTTGTTGAGGTCGGCGAGAACGACGCTGTCGGCAAGCTGACGGAGGATCCCACAAAGGCTGCCGATGTATTCCAGTTCCCGACGGATACACTCCTCAGAGCTGTACAGGCACAGGCTATCGCCGAGGTTCCCGCACTGCTTCAGGGACAGATTAACGACGAAAATATGGAGGACGCGGTCGCCAATACTAAGGTAGACGAAAAGATCTATGCGTATCCCATGACCTCCGATAACGGCTATATTCTCTTCTATGACAAGGCTACATTCACCGAGGACGACGTCAAGTCCTTTGAGGGTCTCCTCGACAAGGCCAAGGAGAAGAGCGCAACAGTTCTTATGGCTCTTGACAACGCATGGTACAACGCGGGCTTCTTCTACGCCGCGGGCTGCGATATCAAGCTTGACACAAGCACAAACAAGATGACACTCGAGAAGTTCACGGGTGACGAGGGTGTAAATGCCGTTAAAGCTATGAAAGATCTCGCGGACAACTACAGTGGTGTCTTTATCCCCAGCGGTGACGACGCGGCTATCGCCAGCTACCTTAACGACGGCAAGCTCAAGGCTGTTGTAACAGGCACATGGAACACAGCGACCTTACAGAAAGTATGGGGCAAGGACAACGTCGGCGCTGCCAAACTCCCGACTGTTAAACTGGGTGGAAAAGATACACAGCTTAATTCCTTCGGCGGATATAAGCTCGTCGGTGTAAACTCACAGTCCAAATACACAATCACCTCCGCTATCATAGCCTCCTACCTCACAGGCAAGGACGTTCAGGAACAGAGATATAAGGGCAGAAACCTTATCCCGACAAACAAAGAACTCCGTGAAAGCGATGAGGTCAAGAACAATCCTATCGTCGCGGCTATCGACGCTCAGATGCCGTTTGCTCATTCACAGTCTGTTTGCACACAGGCCTTCTGGGATCCGATCGCGGCTGTCGGCAAAGACGCTACCACCGGCAACTTTAATAGCGACGATGATATAAAGAAAGCTCTCGAAACTCAGGTCAAGAGTGTCGAGAACGCTTAACAGACACCCTGTCTTTTGATAAAAATAATCAAACTGTAATTTAAGATGCGGTAAGCTTTATGAGAGCAGCTTGAATGCAACTATTCAGGCTGCTTAAATAAAGCCGGTAACATAATCATTTTTCAGAAAGGGTGCATTGTATGGATTTTCTTGATTATATGCAGTTGAGTACCATGCAGAAAATAATTTACCGAATCAAGACCTTCTTCAAGAGCATACCCTCATATCTCGGTAAGTTTTTCACCGCAATCGGTCGTGGGATTATAAAAATCTTCAACACTATAGTCAATGGCTTTTATTTCTACGGAACGACATTTGTCAGGGGCGGCATAGGCGTCAAACTTTCATACATCATTATGGGCGCCGGCAATATTATCAAAGGTCAGATAATTAAGGGTTTGCTTTTCCTGTCTATTGAGGTAGTTTATTTTGCCTATCTTTTCGGATTCGCGTTTCAGTATATAAGCAAATTCGGAACTCTCGGAACCGAAGGGCCTATTGAGATTGTGGATCCGAGCGGCTGGGGTACTCAGATAGTTCCCCGCGACATATCCCTCGATATACTTCTTGTCAGCATTATGACGTTCATGATCACCATAGCGTTTTTTGTAATGTACATCATGAATATAAAGTCCGCCAAGATTGTCGAGGACACGATTAAAGCGGGCAAAAAGCCCATGAGCTTTAAGAAGGAAGTACTTATGTTCCTTGACGAGCGTTTCCATATAACGCTTTTAAGTCTTCCGATAACGCTTATCCTCTGCTTTACGGTTCTCCCGATAGTTTTCACTATCTTCCTCGCGTTTACAAACTACGATAATATGCACCAAAAGCCCAATTTGTTCACTTGGGTAGGTTTTCAGAACTTCGCGGACGTTTTCTTCGACAGTCCCGAGAAATCATACACATTCGGCAAGATCCTCGGCTGGACGTTCATATGGGCTGTATTCGCGACATTTACAAACTACATTTTCGGCATGATCCTTGCCCTCCTTATCAACAAAAAGGGCATCAAGTTCAAGGCAATGTGGAGAACGCTTTTCGTTATCACGATAGCTATCCCCAACTTTGTTACGCTCCTCTCCATCAACCAGCTTCTCGCTGACCACGGTACTCTTAACGCAGCGCTTAAAAACTGGGGCTTGATTAGTGCGTCGCTACCTTTCCTGTCTGATGCGACATGGGCGAGAGTAGTCGTCATTGTAGTCAATATGTGGATAGGTATCCCGTATACAATGCTCAGCACGAGCGGCATACTTATGAATATCCCCGATGATCTGTATGAGAGCGCGAAGATCGACGGAGCTAACGCGTTCCAGACATTTATTAAGATCACTCTGCCGTATATGCTCTTTGTTACTACCCCGTCTCTTATTTCCTCATTTGTCGGAAATATTAACAACTTTAATGTAATCTACCTCTTGACGGGCGGCGAACCGAAAACAGCGGATTACTACAGCGGCGCGGGCAAGACCGACCTGCTCGTCACATGGCTGTATAAGCTGACACAAACAAATCAGGACTACAACCTTGCGGCTGTTATAGGTATCATCATCTTCGTCATTTGCGCCGCGGCTTCGCTGATTACCTATAATATGTCAAAATCGGCTAAAGATGAGGAGGCATTCGGATGACACAGGTTGTCGGAGAAAAATCTTATTCTAAAAGACAAAAGACGGTCAATATTTTAATATATATTGTTCTTACTGTCATGGCGATTATCTGGCTGCTTCCGGTGGTATGGATCATTATGACGTCTTTCAGCGGTGAAGAAGGTCCGCAGTCGCACTTCATACCAAGGGTGTGGACATTTCAAAACTACCTGAATCTCGGTAATAACGAGGATTTCCCGTACTGGCGCTGGTTTGCCAACACGTTGTTTGTAGCCATTATATCATGCGTTATTTCAACGCTGTTCGTACTTATGACGAGCTACGCGCTGAGCCGTCTGCGCTTTAAATGGCGCAAAAGGTTCCTCAATATCGGTCTTATTCTCGGTATGTTCCCGGGCTTCATGTCAATGGCGGCTACCTACGCTATCATTGAATGGATAGGTCTGAGCCAGTCACTCTTCGCTCTCATACTTGTATACAGCGCGGGTGCCGGCTTGAGTTATCAGATAAGCAAGGGATTCTTCGATACGATCTCGCGTTCACTTGATGAGGCGGCGACTATCGACGGAGCGAACAGAAACACGATCTTCTGGAGGATAATCCTTCCGCTTTCAAAGCCGATACTCGTTTACACAGCTTTGACGACATTTATCGGTCCGTGGGTAGACTTTATCTTTGTAAGCTACATCATGAAGGATAACAGAGATAACTACACTGTTGCCCTCGGTCTGCAGCAAATGCTCCAAAGAGAAGTTTATTACCAAAATTATACAACGTTCTTCGCGGGTGCGGTTGTCGTCGCGATACCTATAACAATTTTGTTTGTCATTATGCAGAAGTATTATGTTGAAGGTGTCACAGGCGGCGCTGTTAAGGGCTGATTATTAACAAAACGAAGCAAGGGGCGGCGTATGTCGCTCCCTGCTTCTTCTTGTAAAGGAGAGATTTAATTGAAAAAAAGACTTTTGGCAATAGCGCTGTGCGCGGCGATGCTTGCCTCGGCTGTATTTACCGGCTGCGGACCAAATAACGAGAGCAACACCGACAATAGCACCGACAACAGTACACAGAGCGTGACATCGGGCTCAGCGGCCGGCGTTCCCGAGGACGGCGGCTTTACTTCGGTAGACTACACGCCGTCGTCAGACAAATACAGGAATTACTACGAGATCTTTGTTTATTCGTTCTGTGATTCCGACGGTGACGGCATAGGCGACCTTAAGGGTCTTACCTCCAAGCTTGATTACCTTAACGACGGCGACCCGAAAACAACGGACGATCTCGGCGTTGACGGCATATGGCTTATGCCTATAATGAAATCGGGCACCTATCACAAATACGACGTCAGGGATTACTACAGCATCGACCCCGCATACGGGACGATGGACGACTTCAAGACATTCCTTGACGAGGCGCATAAACGCGGGATAAGTGTTATAATAGATCTTGTTATAAACCACACCTCTGACGCCCATGAATGGTTCAAAAAGGCCAAGGAGGAGCTGAAGGCGGGCAAGTCTGACGGCTACGCGCAGTATTATCACTTTAAGCAGTCTGACAGCAGGCCTGTAGATGCAAGCACTACATATTACTACAGCGGCGCCAAGGGCTGGTACTATGAGTCAGCTTTTGACAAGGCGATGCCCGACCTTAACTGGGACAACGAAAAGGTCAGGGACGAGATAAAGAAAATCTGCAAATACTGGCTCACCGACATAAAGATCGACGGTTTCCGTCTTGACGCGGCATATCATTATGACACCAATGCCAAAAAGTCCATTGAGGATATAAAGTGGCTCAACGATTACTGCAAATCCATAAAGGAGGATTCGTACATCGTCGCCGAGGTATGGCAGGGCGGCGGAACCATCTCGGAGTTCTATCAGAGCGGACTTGACAGCTTCTTTAACTTTGATATGCAGGGTTCCGGCGGACAAATCGTTAAAGCCGTCAACACAAGCAACTGTCAGAACTACTTCGATTATATCAAGACATGGCAGGATTCCATATCCGAAAACAACAAGAATGCCATCAGCGCCCCGTTCCTTTCAAACCATGACACAGCGCGCAGCGCGGGCTTCCTCACGAAAATACCCCAGCGCGAAAAGAATGCGGCTATGCTGTACCTTATGGTTCCCGGCAATCCGTTCATCTATTACGGCGAGGAGATCGGCATGACAGGCTCGAGCAACGACCCCGAAAAGAGAACTGGCATGGTTTGGTCACTGTCCGATAATACGGGCTATGTAGCTAAGATCCCCGGCTCAAGCAATAATGAAAAGCCCGCCGAGGGCGTAGAAGAAGCGCTGAAAAATGAAAACTCCCTTGTAAACTTCTACAAGAAGATCATAAGGCTCAAGCTCCAAAATCCCGAAATCGCGAGGGGAACCTTTACGCCTGTCGTCCTTGACGCGAACAACGTCAAGGTTGGCGCGTATACCAGCGATTACAACGGCTCTAAGGTTATGGTCGTAATGAATATCAGCGGTGATACACAGACTGTTACGGTTTCAAAGGATATTATGTCATACTCGGGCGTAAGAGGTTACGCTGTAAGCGACACCACAAATACCGAAAAGGTTGCGCTTAACGGCGATCAGCTCACGATCCCGGCAAACAGCGTTGTAGTATTAAAGTAATTTAAGCGCATTACAATATCGGCGGCGAGGCGTAAAATGCTTCGCCGCCTTTGTTTTGATTGACAACACATTCCCCTTGCTGTAAAATAGGATTTAGTTTTCGGCATAAAATTACTGTAACGGGAGGCTGGCTCCGATGAGATCATATTTAAAAAGAACTTGGGCTAAGATAGATTTGAACGCTATTGAGCATAATTATAATGAGATAAAAAATCATGTTCAGGACGGCAGCGAGATAATGTGCGTCATTAAAGCCGACGCCTACGGTCACGGCGCGGTATTCCTCGCGCGTGAGTACGAGAGAATGGGCGTCAGGCGCTTTGCCGTTTCCAATATTGAGGAGGCCATGCAGCTTCGTGAGCATGGTATAGAGTCGTCTATTCTGATCCTCGGCTTTACGCCCGCGGATCTCGCGAGCGTCCTCGCTGAGAATAATATATCTCAGGCTGTTTTTTCCGATGAATATGCCGCCGACCTGTCGAGGTGCGCCATTGAGTCGGACGTGACGGTAAAAATACACATAGCGCTCGATACGGGAATGAGCCGTATAGGCTTTATGTATCAGGATATAGAGAGGGATAAGGCTTCTCTCGACTCTATCGAGCGGGTTTGCAGGCGTTCGGGACTTGAGAGCGAGGGGATATTCACTCATTTCTTCGTATCGGACGAGGGCGCCGAGGGCAGAGAGGATACGCTGCGCCAGTACAGATACTTTTCCGACGCGATCGAAAGGCTTTCCGCGCGAGGGATAGATTTCCCGCTCAGGCATTGTGCCAACAGCGGCGCGATCATTGACTATCCCGGCACACATATAAATATGGTTCGCGCGGGAATAATCCTTTACGGGCTGGCACCCTCGGAAAAGCTTAAGGACAGGCTTGATCTGATACCCGCCATGCAGCTTAAATCCGTCGTCGCTCAAATAAAAACAGTTGAGCCGGGTACAAGAGTGAGCTACGGCGGAACATATAAAACAACCAAACGCACGCGCATAGCCACCGTTCCGATAGGATATGCCGACGGCTATACGCGCGCGCTCGGCAATAAGGCTCACATGATAGTCAATGGCAAGTACGCGCCTGTTATCGGCAGAGTATGTATGGATCAGCTCATGCTTGATATTACCGACAATGACAGCGTTACTACAGGCGACGAGATAACCGTTATCGGTACGGACGGCGGCTGCCGCGTGACATTTGAGGAAACGGCAGCCCTTGCAGGGACTATAAATTATGAGATAATCTGTATTATAGGCAAGCGCGTTCCGAGGGTTTATTTTAAAGACGGCAAGAATGTCGGCACTATGGATTATATTTATCCCGGAAATTTACTTGAACACAAGTGAAAGCCGCTTGACAGAATGATACGAAGGCTTGTTAAATAGGGGGATTTTTACATGAAGCTGCTTGTTATAGACGGCAACAGTATTTTAAACCGCGCCTTTTTCGGAATAAAGCTGCTCACAACGAAGGACGGACAGTATACAAACGCGATTTTCGGGTTTATGACGACGCTTGAAAAGGTTCTCGGAGAAACTGAGCCCGATGCGGTCGCTATCGCTTTTGACATGAGAGCGCCGACATTCCGTCACAAGCTGTACGGGGGCTATAAGGCAAATCGAAAGGGTATGCCCGAGGAGCTTGCGTCACAGCTGAAGCCGCTGAAGGAGCTTTTGACGCTCCTCGGCTATAGGCTTGTTGAATGCGAAGGCTACGAGGCGGACGATATACTCGGGACGCTTGCCGCGTCATGTACAAAAAACGGAAACGAGTGCGTTATTGCCACAGGCGACAGGGACAGCCTGCAGCTCGTGTCTGAGTCGGTAACCGTCAGAATAGCGGCAACAAAGGGAGGAAAGCCGGAGGTCACGTTGTATGACGAGGCTGCCGTTATGGAAAAATACGGCGTGTCCCCTAAGCAGCTTATTGATATAAAGGCGATACAGGGCGATACGTCCGACAATATTCCCGGCGTCACGGGTATAGGCGAAAAAGGCGCGATTGAACTTGTATCGCGTTTTGGCAGTCTTGACAATATATATAAAAATATAGAGTCTCCCGAAATCAAAGAGGGTATGAGGAAAAAACTCATAGCCGGCAGGGAGAACGCGTATATGAGCTATGAACTCGGAAAGATCTGCGAGGACGCTCCAGTTGACACGGATATAAGCAGCTATATCCCTAAGCAGCGCGATTCGGCGGGCGCGGCGCGGCTTATGGCAAGACTTGAGCTTTTCAAGCTGATAGATAAGCTCGGACTTAGCGGAGAGGAGATACCCGCTGCCGGAAATAAAAATACCGGGGCAAAAAAGCTCGGCATAGTTTACGATTTTGATTATAACGACGCGACAGGCGCCTTTATCGGCAAAACCGTTTCAATATCATATGAAATTTCCGACGGCGAATTGACGGGGTTTGCGGCGCTGTGCGACGACAGAATATATTATTTTTCCGCCGAAGTGTCCGCGTTCGGCGGTATTGTGAGAGATATTTTTGAAAATCCCGGAATAAAAAAACAGCTTCACAATATTAAGCCCCTTATATCGGTTCTGCTGAAGCGTGATATAGAGGCTCGCGGGATAGTCTGCGATACTATGCTCGCGTCGTATTTGCTGAACCCCAACTCGTCCGACTATTCCATAGAAAGGCTGTGGCAGGAGTATGCTCCCGGCAGCTTTGAATTGGACGGCGGCAGCGACCTCATGCGGGAGTGTGCCGAAATATCCTCGCTCGCCTCATGCCTTATGAGGCTTATAGACGACAAGGAGCAGACGAGGCTGCTTGACGAGATAGAGATACCGCTTGCTGTCGTTCTTGCCGATATGGAGAACTGCGGCTTTATGGTCGATAAGGACGGTATAATCGAATATGGCAGGGTGATCGGCGAAAAGCTGGATTCGATAACGGAAAAGGTATATGAAGCTGTCGGCTATGAGTTTAATATCAATTCCCCTAAGCAGCTCGGCATCGCTCTCTTTGAAAAGCTCGGACTGCCCGCGGGCAAAAAAACAAAGAGCGGCTATTCGACGAGCGCGGAGATTCTCGAGGGCTTGCGATATGAGCATCCCGCTGTCGCGCTGGTATTGGAATACAGAACGTATTCAAAGCTGAAGTCAACCTACTGTGACGGGCTTTTAAAGGTTATAGGCGAGGACGGCAGAATACATTCGAGCTTTAATCAGACGGAAACACGAACGGGCAGAATAAGCTCGACCGAGCCTAATCTTCAAAATATTCCCGTCAGAACCGAGCTTGGCAGAGAACTGCGCAGATTTTTCACGGCAAAGGACGGCTGTGTGCTTGTTGACGCCGACTACTCGCAAATAGAGCTCAGGGTTCTCGCGCACATCTCGAATGATCCCGCCATGATAGAGGCGTTCAAGAATAACGACGATATTCACACCATAACCGCGTCTCAGGTTTTCAATCTGCCGCGCGAAATGGTGACAAAGACGATGAGGAGCCGTGCAAAGGCGGTAAACTTCGGCATAGTCTACGGCATAGGAGCGTTTTCGCTGTCCAAGGATATTGGCGTCACCCGCAGGGAGGCGGACAGATATATAAAGGAATACCTCGCGCACTATTCAGGCGTAGACGAATACATGAGGAATATAGTGGAATCGGCAAAGCGCGACGGATATGTTACGACTATGTTCGGCAGGAGAAGATACCTGCCCGAGCTCACGTCCTCGAACTTTAATCTCCGCGCGTTCGGCGAAAGAGTGGCGAGAAATATGCCTATACAGGGTACGTCGGCGGATATAATAAAGATAGCCATGATCCGTGTGAGAAACCGGCTCAGGGACGAAAATATGAAGTCTAAGCTGATTTTACAGGTACATGACGAGCTGATAGTAGAAGCGCCCGAGGACGAATCGGAGAGGGCGGCGGAAATCCTCCGCGAGGAAATGGAAAACGCGGTCACGCTGTCTGTGCCGCTTGTCGCCGACGCGGGCGTCGGAAAGACATGGTATGACGCCAAGACCTGAAAGGAGCGCGAACAATGCGGATACTCTTTATATGTACAGGCAATACCTGCCGCAGTCCAATGGCGGAGGGCATATTTAATCAGCTTACCGAAAACGACGGTAATGTTTCATGCTCAAGCGCGGGCATGAGCCTTTGTGACGGCGACGCTGTGAGCGAAAATGCCGCCGCAGTGTGCAAGGAAATAGGAATTGATATAAGCGGTCACAGGGCGCGTTCAATGAAACATGAGGATATAGACAAATATGATGTTTTTGCCGTAATGACTGAGGCTCATGCGAGGGCTGTGATGTCAGAGGGCATCTCAAAGGATAAAATATACATTATGGGCGGCGGAATAAGCGACCCGTTCGGCGGGGATATCGAAACGTACAGAAAAAGCCGTGATGAGATAAAGTCAGCCTGCGAGAAACTTTATGATTTGATTAAAAGCAAAAGATCCGGCTGAGTTAAACAGTC
Source organism: uncultured Clostridium sp. (assembly GCA_964385235.1). GTDB lineage: Bacteria > Bacillota > Clostridia > Oscillospirales > Acutalibacteraceae > Pseudoruminococcus. Next base: position 22,950 of record CAYLOD010000004.1, on the reverse strand, counting down.
CGCTGTAAATATTTAAGCGCATAGCTCAGGCAGAATATCGCGGGCGGGCCTATGGGGCTTGCGCCGCGCAAAGGGGAAACTTGTTGTGACTAATATCATTCCCATGAGTGAGGAACATCTCGACGCTCTTGCGGAGCTTGAAAGAATATGCTTCTCGCAGCCGTGGTCGAGGGAGTCTCTCGCGGAGGAGCTTGAAAACGACAGCGCGTACTTTTTTGTGGCTGAAACGGACGGCGAGGTTTCGGGATACGCAGGGTTTATAATAACCGCGGGGCAGTCATATATAACTAATGTAGCCGTTTCGCCGAAATACAGGCGAATGGGTATCGCGACAATGCTTTTTGAGCGGCTTTTTAATATTGCTGAGAAGTACGGTCTTGAATTTATCTCGCTTGAGGTCCGGCCTACAAACACTGCCGCTGTTTCACTTTACAGCTCACTCGGGTTTGAGGAAATCGGTCTGCGAAAGAATTTCTACAGAAATCCGACAGAGGACGCGCTCATAATGACGCGGTTTTTCCCCTGAATATTGTGTGCGCCGCTTGCATAACAAAAGCGTCCTGCCGCGAAATGATACTCGCGGCAGGGCGCTTTTACTGATAATATGGACGATATTGAGAAAAATCCGCTTATGATATTGAAAAATTTGGTTAAAAGAGCTATAATATTACATATAGTGAAAGGACTTTTTAATGGAATAAACGGCGTCGGGCTGTATCGTCCTGCCCTGTTTTTAAAGATAATATGGTGATTAAATGAAAGAAAAGGTACTGCTCCTTCTCAAGGAGGGAGAATATATATCCGGCGAAAAACTCAGTGAAACTCTCGGAGTATCTCGGACTGCCGTATGGAAAGCGATAAATACTCTCCGCGACGAGGGATATGAAATCGAATCTATGACAAAAAGAGGCTATAAGCTTGTGAAAAAGCCAAACGCTCTCAATGCCGCAGCTATTGCCGACGGGCTTGACCTGAATTTAATCGGCACGGAGATCGTTATAATGAAAACTGTCGATTCCACAAACGAGGAGATAAAGCGCCGCGCGCAGAAAAATGCCGCGAGCGGAATTGTTGTAATATCCCGCAGTCAGACGGCGGGCAGGGGCAGACTCGGCAGAAACTGGGTTTCGAGTGAAGGCGGCATATATTTTTCAATTCTTTTGCGTCCGGAGCTGCCTCCGAATGATGTTTCCGGGATAACACTCGCGGCGGGGCTCGGCGTCTGTATCGCGATAAGGAAATTTACAGGGCTTGATGCCATGATAAAATGGCCTAACGACGTAATAATAGGGAACAAGAAGGTTTGCGGCATACTTACCGAAATGACCGCACAGACAGATATGGTCGATTTTGTTGTAATGGGTATAGGCGTAAATGTGTTAAACGACAGCTTTCCCGAGGAAATATCAAATAAAGCGACATCTCTCAAGATAGAAACGGGCGGAGAGGTTGATCTCTCGCGGCTCATGCGTGAGATAATTTCCGTACTTGACAAGACGCTGTGTTCGTATCTGCTCGGAATATCGCAGGAGGATATGAAGCTGTATAAAAGTATGTGCGCGACAATCGGCAGAGAGGTAAGCCTTACGCGTGGCGGTGAAAGGCTGTCGGGAAAGGCTGTGGATATTACTGCTGACGGGGAGCTTGTCGTAATGCTCAATAGCGGCAAGAGGATAACGGTTAATTCGGGAGAGGTAACAGTTCAGGGAATATATTAAGGCAGAGGTGAACGGCGTTGCTGAATATTTCACACCTTACAAAGAAGTATAAAAAAACGGCTGCCAACGATAACCTTTCATTTATGGTCAATTCGGGAGAGATAGCCGTTTTAGCCGGCTCTAACGGAGCGGGGAAGTCAACCGCTATCAAGTGCGTTGCGGGACTGCTGCGCTATGAAGGCGATATAGAGATATGCGGGTTTAAAAATAAAAGCCTTGAGGCGAAGCGTATAACAGGATACGTTCCGGAGATCCCCGCGCCGTTTGATCTGCTTACGATATGGGAACATATGGAGTTTATCGCGAGGGCATATTCGCTTGAGAATTGGAGGGATTACGCGGAAGAGCTGATAGAGCGTTTTCGTCTTGACGACAAGAGGAACAAGCTCGGCAAGGAACTTTCAAAGGGTATGCAGCAGAAAATAAGCATATGCTGCGCGCTGCTGATAAAGCCGAGGGTCGTTTTGTTCGACGAGCCGTTTGTCGGTCTTGACCCGCACGCGATAAAGGAGCTTAAAAGCATTATTCTGTCTTTAAAAAACGAGGGCGCGTCCGTTCTTATCAGCACACATATGCTTGAAAGCGTGAGCGAACTTTGGGACAGGGTTCTCATTATGATGGACGGGAGAATAGAGGCCGAGAGGACACGGGAGGAAGTCGAGAAAAAAGGCGAGGATCTTATGGAGCTTTTCTTTAAGATCACGGAGTGAGGTTTGTTATGAAATCAATATTATATATGCTGAGAAAATGCTTAAAGAACGGCATAATAGATACATTTCATCATCCGCTTCAGCTTGTTGTATATATTTTCATTATTTTAAGCATAATCGGGGGTCTGACTGTTTCCCTGACAACTAACATTGAAGCCGGGAACGCGTCGATATTCGATTTTCGTATCCTTGAGGGCGCGTATCTTATCATACTTTATTTTATCAGCGTTCCGATAATGTTAAAAGGGACGAACGCTTCTGCGACATTTTTCAAGCTCAGCGACGTCGCAAATGTTTTTACCGCGCCTATTTCAGAGAAGCGCATACTCATCTACGGCGTCGGCAGACAGATGGTGACGGTCGTTGCGCTTCTCTTTTGCTTTGTTTCATATGCCGCTATGGCGGTGAGGTATTTTTCGCTCACGGTATGGGACGCTGTCCTGCTCATGTGCGGAGTGGGCGTGATGCTCTTTGAGGTACAGATGATAACGGTGCTTATTTTCTGTGCATGCAACGGCAGACCGGGGCGTATAAGGCTTATGAAGTACGCCATATATCTTATCGTGGTGATCCCGATAGCTGTTGTTCTGTTTGAGCTTTTTGCAAAGGGCTTTACATATGAAAATATTCTCTGTGCCGTATCGCTTCCGTATCTTGATTTTATCCCCGTGATCGGCTGGACGAGCGGGCTTTTTATGGGAATAGTCACGGGCGAAACGGCGCGGGCGGCGCTTTTGGGAGTACTGATTGCCGCGTTTACCGCGTTCACGATAATTGTATTTTTAAGAAGCAAGGCGGACTACTATGAAGACGTACTTCAAAAGACGGAGAGCGTCTATGAATTTAAAAATGCAATAAAAACAGGAAAGGTCAGCGACAAAATGATGCTTGAGTCGAAAAATATAAAGGTCGGCTCTATGGGCATAAACCGCGGCTCGGGCGCGTCTGTATTTTTCTACAAGCAAATGCGCGAGATGTCAAGGCGCTCCCGCATACCGTTTATAAATGTAAATACTGCCGTTCTTACCTGTTTTGTGCTTATAGTGGGCTTCGCGCTGAAAACTTTCAACATCGGGTATATGTCGCCGTCGGTTATCATAACTGTTGTTGCGATTTTATCCTGCTATATACAGTTTTTCTTCACGGTATCGGACGACTGGGTAAAGGAGCTTCAGAAGCCGTACATATTTATGGTGCCCGACAAGTCCGTCAGTAAGCTGGTGACGGCCTGTGCGACGAGCGTCCTCAAACCACTTGTTGACGGAGTGATAGCCTTTGCCATAGGGGGCATAGTCTTTGGCGTGAATCCGCTTGATACTGCCTCGTGCATGATAGTGTATTTTAGCTGCGGTCTTTTATATACATCTCTCAACGTCCTTGTACAGAGATTTATGGGCAAAGAAGGAAACAGGGGGGTGATAATGGTCGTATATATGCTTCTGCTGTTTATAGCGCTGCTACCGGGCTTAGTGATCTCCATGCTGCTTTTTATTTTTCTGCCGGGCGGAGCGGCTCAGGGCGCGATGATCGCGGCAAGGCTGTGTCTGCCGTCCGCCTCGTGCAATATAATAATTTCTTTGCTTATATTTTTTATGTGCAGACGTTCGCTTGAAAACATGGAGTATTAAAAGACTGTATATTATAGGAGTACCCGTGCCACGCGCGTTATCAAAAAAGCAAATAACTTTTTAAAGCTTTGTGCCTGATATGGAAAAGAGTTGACGTCAGCAGCCGTGGTATGCTATTATATACGAAAATATTATTATGCCTATGCCGCTCTGAATTTTATCAATATTTGAAAGGATGTACCGTTATGAATGAAAAGGAAATCCCCTACAAAATATACCTCGATGAAAGCGAACTGCCTAAACAGTGGTATAATGTAAGGGCTGATATGAAAAATAAGCCCGCGCCGCTGATAAATCCCGCGACACACGAGCCTATGACAGCGGAGGAGCTTGGGGTCGTTTTCTGCGACGAGCTTGTTCGTCAGGAGCTTGACAATACAGACGCGTATATTGATATTCCCGACGAGATAATCACCTTTTACAAGATGTACCGTCCGTCGCCGCTGATACGCGCGTACTTCCTCGAAAAAAAGCTCCGGACGCCCGCGAAGATATACTATAAATTCGAGGGCAACAACACAAGCGGAAGCCATAAGCTCAACTCGGCCATAGCACAGGCATACTATGCCAAAAAGCAGGGCTTAAAGGGCGTTACGACCGAAACGGGAGCGGGACAGTGGGGTACAGCGCTCTCTATGGCGTGTTCATACTTCGGCTTGGACTGCAAGGTGTTTATGGTCAAGGTTTCGTATGAGCAGAAGCCGTTCCGGCGTGAGGTCATGAGAACATACGGCGCGAGTGTCACTCCGTCGCCGTCTGACAAAACAAACGTCGGACGCAGGATACTCAGGGAACACCCCGGAACTACCGGAAGTCTCGGCTGCGCTATTTCCGAAGCCGTTGAGGTCGCGACAAGCACAGAGGGCTATCGCTATGTTCTCGGAAGCGTTCTCAATCAGGTGCTTTTGCATCAGTCTGTGATAGGTCTTGAAACTAAGCTCGCCCTTGACAAATACGGTGTAAAGCCCGACATAATTATCGGCTGCGCGGGCGGAGGCTCCAACCTTGGCGGTCTTATAGCTCCGTTTATGGGTGAACAGCTTCGCGGAGAGGCAAACTACAGATTTATCGCGGTTGAGCCGGCATCATGTCCGACATTAACACGCGGAAAGTTTGTATATGACTTTTGCGACACGGGTATGGTTTGTCCTCTCGCGAAAATGTATACTCTCGGGAGCGGATTTATTCCCTCGGCTAATCATGCGGGCGGTTTGCGCTATCACGGTATGAACAATGTACTTTCACAGCTTTATCACGACGGTATGATCGAGGCGCGCGCCGTTGAACAGACAGAGGTGTTTAAGGCGGCGGAACAGTTCGCCCGTGTTGAGGGTATCCTTCCCGCCCCGGAAAGCAGCCACGCGATAAAGGTCGCCATTGACGAGGCGCTCAAGTGCAGGGAAACAGGCGAGGAAAAAACCATTGTATTCGGGCTTACGGGTACAGGCTACTTTGATATGGTTGCATACGAGAAGTTCCATGACGGAGTGATGAGCGACCACATTCCGACAGACGAGGAGCTTCAGGCCGGATTTGACGGTATTCCCAAATTTCCCGGAAATGAATTTTAACGGATAAGCATAATGAAAATCCGTTCATCGGTTTGACTTAAACAGGTGAACGGATTTTTTGACTCTATTTAATGCGCTTTTGAGAAAACTGCTCAAAATCGTCTGACGAAAGACGTTACAGCAGTTTATCTTTTTCCTTAAACGTGTTAATATTAAGTCCGCGGTCTGTAATATCTTTAATGGTTCCGCTTATTGTTTCAAATGAGCATTCAAGATTATCTTCAAGTTCCTCAACGGATATTCCCTTGCTGTCAAACAGCGCGCTTTAAATTAAAATACAGACGAGATTCTCTTGCGAACCGCTTTGATAAAAATCTGAAATGCTATTATTAAGATTGAGCTTGGAACAATACATAAAACGCTGATTTAAAAAATCAAGCTTTCAAAGGAATTTTCTGCGGTATTTTGTAATAAACAATAAAAATGCCGTATTGCCGTTTATTTTCAAAAGTAAATCTGTACGCGCATTCACTGTTAAAACGACTGTAATACAGTTCCTCGTATAATTTCCTGTCTTAATAACAGAGCTTATATAGCGGGCTATAATCCACAAGGATCATTCCTTTGATTTTTTAAGTATGCTATACATAATATTGTGTAAAAAATTAAGAAAATAACCCTGCTCCTCATCATTATGACAGTACAAGCTCAATATTTAAGTAATACGTCTAAAAAATATAAAAACATTTATAATAATACTTAAATAAACTCAACCGATTTTAGAAAAAATCCCAAAAATTTAATATATTGTTGACAAGAGCCAAGAAAAATAGTATAAATGTATTATTCCGGTAAAATACACTAAAATTTAAAAAACATTAAGCCGAAATAGTTTTTATCCATAATTACAATGGATTGGAGAGAGTTTGTTATGAGTAAGATATTCGACAGGGTATTTCATATTGTTTTTTTTATCTGTTTTTTGACAGTTACATGTATAGCAGTAATATCCATATGTGTAAAAGATATAGTAGGATTTTTCCTTGGTATTGCTCTCATATGCGCGTCGGTATTTGTCGTCTGTAAACTCCGTAAAAAATCCCCGGATATTGACAATAAAAGAACGAATATAATATTTGCGGTCATGGCTGTAATTATGTTTATAATTCAGCTTGTTGTCGCGCTCAACTGTCTCGCCGTACCGACCTCGGACTGGGAGATTATAAACGAAATCGCTAAAAGCTATGCTTACAACGGAAATATGGAACATATATACGACACTCTCCCGAAGTTCCACAACTATCTCGCGAGATACCCCAATAATAACGGAATAGCGGTACTTTTCTCGCTGTATTATCGTGTCATATACCTTATATCGGGGAATATCCCCATAGAGGCGGGCGTTATACTCAATACAATATTTATAAACGCCGCCGTTGTATTTTGCTTTTTGACGGCTAAGAAGGCATTCGGAAACTTCCATGCTCTTACGGTCGCGGCCATCTGTTTCCTTTTCCTGCCGTACTACACCTATTGCCCGTATTTTTATACCGATTCTGTAAGTATGCCGTTCTGCGTTTTGTCGATATATCTTTTTATCTGCGCGTATGAGTCGGAGAAAATGCCGGAAAAAATCACTCTGTTTTTCTTCTCGGGCGCTGCCTGCGCGGTCGGCTGTATGTTAAAGGGAAGCATAGTAATAGTATTGATTGCTGTCGTAATGTATATGATTTATAAGGGCGGAATAAAGAAAGTACTTATCGGCACAGGTACTGTCGCCGCGGGGTTCCTCGTTTTGACTATCGCGTTCAACGGTTTAGTATCCTCGCTCAATATTGCGGATAAGGAAACCTCCGCCAGGGAAAAGTACCCCGTTACACATTGGATCATGATGGGGCTCAAGGGCAACGGCGGATATAACCGTGCGGACAGTTACCTGACGGCGCACGCGGGAAGTTATCAGGAGAAAATACAAGCTAATGTCGACGTTATAAACAAGCGAATCTCCGATTACGGTTTTATCGGTCTTATGGGGCATTTAGGGGAAAAAATAGAGTTCACATGGTCCGACGGGACGTATTATATCAGTCACTATGTGTATAAAAATATAAATGACAACAGCCTTCTCAATACGATAACGCCCAAAGGCGGAGTAAGCGCCCCGCCGTTTTCAGCTTTCAGCTCGGCTATGCACGTTTTGATCCTTGTTATGGTGTGTGTTTCGATTTTCTCCTGTATACGAAAGCCGAGGTTTAATTATATTACTCTTATGCACATAATGATGTTCGGAGTATTCCTGTTTTTCCTGATATGGGAAACGCGTTCGAGGTATATATTTAACTTTACCCCCGTTTTCATTATTATATGCGCGGACGGAATAATAAGGCTCGCGGACAGACTGAGGGAACCGCACCCTTTCCTCAATAAGCTCAAAGGTTCTTTCAAGGGCAAAAGGCAAAAGTTGACCGGTAATTCGTGAGATGTTATAATATCCTTAAATAAACCGCTTTATTTAAGGAGAATAAAAATGAAACTGTTGTCAATAGAAAGCTCCTGCGATGAAACAGCCGCCGCCGTTGTTGAGGACGGCAGAAAAGTTCTTTCATCTGCGGTAGCTTCGCAGGTTGAGGAGCATAAAAAATACGGCGGCGTTGTACCCGAGATAGCCTCGCGCAGACATTGTGAGAATATAAACGGCGTTGTATCCAAAGCGCTTTCTGACGCGAATGCTTCACTCGGCGATATTGACGGGATAGCTGTAACACACGCGCCGGGACTCATCGGCGCGCTTCTTGTCGGTGTGAATTTTGCCAAGGGCTTGTCGTTCGCGACAGGGCTGCCCCTTATTCCTGTTCATCACCTGCGTTCGCACATCGCGTCAAACTATCTCGCCCACGGGGAGCTTGAACCGCCGTTTATCTGTCTTGTTGTTTCAGGGGGACACAGTCATATTGTCGAGGTCATCGACTACACCGATATGCGAATAATCGGCAGGACACGCGACGACGCCGCAGGAGAAGCGTTCGACAAGGCCGCCAGAACAATGGGTATGCCGTATCCCGGAGGCATACATCTCGACAAACGCGCGGAGGACGGGGATCCGCTCAGCTTCAGGCTGCCGCATCCGAGGGTAGACGGCGCACCGTATGATTTCAGCTTTTCCGGCTTAAAGACTGCCGTTATAAATATTATTCACAATACAGAGCAAAGGGGTCAAAAGCTCCCTGTCGAGGATCTTTGCGCCTCGTTCCGCAAGGCTGTCACAGACTGTCTTATAGAGAACTTTATAAACGCTGCTCAAGACCTCGGCTATGACAGGCTCGTCATGGCGGGCGGCGTTTCCGCGAACTCGCTTCTCCGCCGCAGGCTAAAGGAGGAGTGCGAAAAACGCGGCTGGGAATACTTCTATCCCCCTGTTGAGCTTTGCGGAGATAACGGAGCGATGGTAGGCGCTCAGGGTTATTATGAATTTCTCGCGGGCAATACGGCGGGTATGGAGCTGAACGCGAGAGCGGCTGTGAGCATTGAGCTTTAGCTGTTCCCTGTGGATTTTTGAAACTTTGCAGCGTTTCGGTTGAATAAAGTGAGAGAGTATGATAATATAGTGGAAAGAAAATTTTTGTGGTGATAATATGAGCTATTCATTTTTTTCTACTCTTTCAAGGCTGAAATACATAAACCGATGGGGTTTGATGAACAATACAAGAAATGAGAACCTCAGTGAGCACAGCCTTGAGGTCGCGTTTATCGCTCACGCGCTGTGTATAATAAAGAATAAACGCTTCGGCGGGAATGTTGACGCCGAAAAAGCCGCTGTCTGCGCCATGTTCCATGACTGTACGGAGATAATAACGGGCGACCTCCCGACACCGGTAAAATATTCAAGCAGAAAGCTGCGCGAAGCGTACAAGGCGGTCGAAAGCGAAGCGGGCGAAAAGCTGCTTTCGTCGCTGCCCGATGATTTGCGCGGGGAGTATGAGAAGTATTTTACCGTCGGTGAGGACGACGCGGAGATATGGAAAATAGTCAAACTCGCGGACAGATTGGCAGCCCTTATAAAATGTATAGAGGAAAGGCGTATGGGCAACATGGAGTTCCGCAAGGCGGAGGAAAGCATACGGGCGTCTATTGAGAAAAGCATGACACCTGAGCTTGAGGATTTTATAAATGACTTTTTGCCATCATACGGTCTTACACTTGACGAGCAGATAACAAGTGACGGAGAGCAGCACAGCCGAATTTAATTGATAAATAACGGCAGATAATCTGTTTTTCTGTTTAATACGACGATTTTTTTATCTTTTTGTTGAATTTTGCCATTTACTGCGATATAATAGCAAAAATGGATTTATTTAATTCTATGCGTAAACGTGCGATTAAGAAAGGTTGTGACTGCGTTTGAGTGAAGAACGCCGAAATAACGAATATGAGGATATTTTTTCCGATTCAAGGCATGACAGCAGACCGTCCTCGGCAGGATCCGCGAAAGCTAAAAAAGCATCGCCCCGGAAGAACACCCGTTCAAATACCCGCAAAATGTGGATAGTAAACACGGTTACGATCCTTGTATCCGTTATATTTATATTCGCGGGGTCCGCGTGCATTTACGCGTACAGTTCGATAAGCCGCATTAACTATGACAAAAAAGAAACAGGCGGTTCAAAGACCGGTACCGTTTCGGATTCCACGTCGGAGGTATCGACTTCAAGCTATGTCGGTACCATACCGGAAAAGCTGAAAGATGATGACAGCGTTCTCAACATAATGCTTTTCGGCGCGGACAAAAAGCAGGGCGACGAGGAGTTCGGACGCTCGGATTCTATGATCCTTGTGTCCATCAACAATACGACGGAAAAGCTCGTAATGACCTCGTTCCTTCGAGACCTGTGGGTAAGTATCCCCGACAGATTTGAGCACAGGCTCAATACGTCATACGCCTTGGGCGGTCCCGCGCTTGCGACGGAAACAATAGAGCAGAGCTTCGGCATTGAGATCGACCGCTATGCCGTTGTCGATTTTGAGAGTTTTACCAATATTATTGATACACTCGGCGGTATTGATCTGGAGCTGACCGACGAGGAGATAGACTATATAAACTGGCAGTGCTGGAAGAATAATCAGGTGGAAACGCGCTACGAGATAACCGCCGGGGCGGGTATTGTGCATCTGAACGGCAGACAGGCGCTGTGGTACTCCCGCGACAGGGACAGCATAGGCTCGGACTGGGACAGAACAAGCCGGCAGAGGATAGTTATCAATACCATTATGAAGGATTTGAAAAAATCCAGTATAGCGCAGATAATGAGCATAATCTATCAGATAGGGCCTATGATACAGACAGACCTTGACAAGGGCGAGATCGTGTACCTTGCGCAGAATGCCCTTAACTATCTCGGCTATAAAACAGAGCAGCTCAGTGTCCCCGAAATTGAAGGAGGCAACTACTCCTGCCCGCAAATAGACGGAATGGACGTAGTAACTATCAATGACTGGGATTTGGAGCGGCAAACAGTACAAAACAAGATATACGGCAGCTCTAATATCATAAGTTTAAGTTCGGACTCGGATTACGATGAATATTAGAATAATTTATAGTGCATAATGCCGTGCCCGGTTTTGCGCGGATTTCGGAAATAACCCGGGCAAAATATGCCCCTATCAGGCAGAAGCAACGCCTTTACGGGACAGAAAACTTATTGAATACTATGAGAAAGCTCCTCCGAATGACTCGCTTTAAGCGGTCATCGGAGGGCTTTTTTGTCTTTTATTTTATTAAAATAACGACAACCCGACCGCGTGTTTCTTATATTGCATAAAAGAATAATCAGCTCCTCTAATATCCGAAGAAACGCATGAAAGCCAAAAAAACGCAAAAAAATAAGGAAACTTTGCAAAACCTATTGACAATAGTTTCCATTCGCAGTATAATAATAAACTGCACCATAATATATAAATATTCCCTTTTGCTTGACTTAACTACAAGATATTAACACGTTTTCGACAAAAAATCAAGTGTATTTTTAAAAAAATTTTCTTGGCGTTTTCGGCAGGGAATCAAAGACGGTTAAATGATGAATGGAGTGATTGGCCTATGGTAAATGTCAAACCTGTACGTCTCGGGAACACCGAGAGAATGAGCTTTTCTCGCATTGATGAAGTCATTGATATGCCAAACCTTATTGAGATTCAGAAAAATTCATATCAGTGGTTCCTCGATGAGGGTTTGCGCGAGGTGTTCAGGGACGTTTCCGGAATAACCGATTATACAGGTAATCTCACGCTTGACTTTATTGATTACGAGCTTGATACCGAGCATCCCAACTACAGCGTTGAGGAATGCAAGGAGAGAGACGCTACTCACTCCGCTCCGCTCCGCGTGACCGCAAGATTATATAACAAGGAAACCGACGAAGTCAAGGAAAGTCAGGTTTTTATGGGCGACTTTCCGCTTATGACGCCGAGCGGTACGTTTGTAATAAACGGCGCGGAACGCGTCATTGTTTCTCAGCTCGTGAGGTCTCCGGGCGTCTACTACAAGATGGAGTATGACAAGACGGGCAAGCAGCTCTTCAGCTCTACCGTTATCCCGAACAGAGGCGCGTGGCTTGAGTACGAAAACGATGTAAACGATGTATTCTATGTCCGTATAGACAAAAACAGAAAGATACCCGTCACGGTATTTATCCGCGCTCTGGGACTCAGCACCGACAACGATATTATAGATTACTTCGGCGCGGACGAAAGGATCCTTGCCACTATTGAGAAAGATTCATGCAAGAATACCGAGGAGGCTCTCAAGGAGATTTACAGAAAGCTCCGCCCGAGCGAGCCTCCGACAGTTGAAAGCGCGCAGGCACACCTTAACGCTCTTTTCTTTGACTCGAGAAGATACGATATGTCGAGAGTCGGCCGCTACAAGTACAACAAAAAGCTCGGCATAGCAAACAGACTTGCCAACCAGAAGATAGCCGAGCCTGTCGCTAATCCGCTCACGGGCGAGGTAATAGCGGACGCGGGTACCGTTATCTCTCCCGCCCTCGCGCAGGAGATAGAGGACGCGGGCGTAAATGTCGCGTATGTTCAGACCCCCGAGGGAAAGACAGTCAAGGTCATATCAAACGGTATGGTGAATATTTCCAAGTTTGTTTCCTTTGACGCCGCCAAGGAGTGCGAAATAAAGGAGCGTGTACGCTTCTCCGTACTTTGCGAGATACTCGACGAGTGCAAAAACGACGACGAGCTCAAAAAGGAACTCAGCCGCCGCCGTGACGACCTCGTTCCCAAGCATATTATCATTGACGATATATTCTCCAGCATAAACTACATGAACTGCCTTGCGAACGGTATCGGAAACACAGACGATATAGACCATCTCGGCAACCGCCGCATACGTTCCGTCGGCGAACTTCTCCAGAATCAGTTCAGAATAGGCTTCTCACGTCTCGAGAGAGTTATAAGAGAGAGAATGACGCTTCAGGCGCAGGATCTCGAGAATATGTCGCCTAACGCGCTTATCAATATCCGTCCCGTTACCGCAGCCATCAAGGAGTTTTTCGGTTCATCTCCTCTTTCACAGTTTATGGATCAGAATAACCCGCTTGCGGAGCTCACGCACAAAAGACGTCTTTCGGCTCTCGGCCCCGGAGGTCTTTCGAGGGACAGAGCGGGATTTGAGGTTCGTGACGTTCACTACAGCCACTATGGACGTATGTGTCCTATCGAAACTCCCGAAGGTCCGAACATCGGACTTATCTCATACCTCGCGACATTTGCGAAAATCAACGAGTACGGCTTGATAGAAGCTCCATTCCGCCGTGTTGACAAGGAAAAGGGAGTGGTAACAAACGAGGTTGTCTATATGACTGCCGACGTTGAGGATAACTATATCGTTGCCCAGGCTAATGAGCCGCTTGACGAGGAGGGCCACTTCATTCACGAGAAGATTAACGGCAGATGCAAAGATGAATTTGTCGAGGTCGAACGCGAAAAGGCGGACTATATGGACGTTTCTCCGCGAATGGTCGTTTCCGTCGCCACGGCGATGATACCGTTCCTTGAGAACGACGACGCGAACCGTGCGCTCATGGGCTCAAATATGCAAAGACAAGCTGTACCGCTTCTCGTGACGGAAGCTCCGATAGTCGGTACAGGTATGGAATATAAAGCGGGCGTTGACTCGGGAGTATGTATACTTTCGTCTGAGGACGGCGTTGTTGACAGCGTAAGCGCGGACGAGATAAAGGTCACATACGATTCCGGCAGAACTGAAACATTCCATGTCACAAAGTTTGTCCGTTCAAATCAGGATACCTGCATCAATCAGATACCGATAGTTGACAAAGGTCAGCGCGTCAAGAAAGGAGAGGTTCTCGCGGACGGGCCGTCAACCTGCAACGGCGAGATAAGCCTCGGAAAGAACGCTCTCATAGGCTTCATGACATGGGAAGGCTACAACTACGAGGACGCCGTCCTCATCAGTGAAAAGGTAGTAAGAGATGATGTCTACACATCTATCCATATAGAGGAATACGAAATAGAAGCCCGCGATACTAAGCTGGGCGCGGAGGAGATAACAAGGGATATACCGAATGTCGGTGACGATATGCTCAAGGATCTTGACGAACGCGGTATAGTCCATATCGGAGCGGAGGTTCATACGGGCGATATTCTCGTCGGCAAGGTAACGCCCAAGGGCGAAACTGAGCTTACCGCGGAGGAAAGACTTCTCAGAGCGATTTTCGGTGAAAAGGCGCGTGAGGTAAGAGATACTTCTCTCAGGGTTCCCCACGGCGAATACGGTATTGTTGTCGACGTCAAGGTATTTACGAGGGAGAACAGCCGCGACGAGCTTCAGCCGGGAGTTAATCAGGTCGTAAGATGCTATATAGCGCAAAAGAGAAAAATCTCCGTCGGCGATAAGATGGCGGGCCGCCACGGCAACAAGGGCGTTGTTTCGAGGATACTTCCCGTTGAGGATATGCCGTTCCTCCCCGACGGCACGCCGCTTGACATTGTTCTTAACCCGCTGGGCGTTCCGTCCCGTATGAATATCGGTCAGGTTCTCGAGGTTCACCTCGGCTATGCCGCAAAGGCTCTCGGCTGGAAGATAATGACGCCTGTTTTTGACGGCGCGCATGAGGAGGATATTTTTGAGTGCTTCCGTATGGCGGGCTTGAGAGAGGACGGCAAGACATGGCTTAAGGACGGCAGAACGGGTGAATACTTCGACAACCCCGTAACCGTAGGCTATATGTACTACCTCAAGCTGCATCACCTTGTTGATGACAAGATACACGCGCGTTCCACAGGACCGTATTCTCTCGTTACGCAGCAGCCGCTGGGCGGCAAGGCTCAGTTCGGCGGCCAGCGCTTCGGAGAAATGGAGGTTTGGGCGCTCGAGGCATACGGCGCGGCATATACACTTCAGGAGATACTCACCGTTAAGTCTGATGACGTCGTAGGCAGGGTCAAGACATATGAGTCGATCGTTAAGGGTCAGAATATTCCAAAGCCGGGTATACCCGAATCGTTTAAGGTTCTTATCAAGGAGCTTCAGTCACTCGCTCTTGATGTCAAAGTCCTCGACAAAAACCACAATGAGATAGATCTGCAGCAGAACTTTGACGAGGACGACGATGTGGGACTTGCATCGGGAAATTCCGAATTTAACGAGAAAAACGTAATGACTACTATGGACGGCTATCTGCTCGACGGCGACGATGACGACGAGGACAATATGTTTGACGCGAACGGGATAGTGAACGACAAGGACGACGATGACGACGATATGTTCGGCGATGATTCCGATTATGAGGACGAAGATGAAGACGAAGATGAAGAGGGTTCATACTTCCTTGGCGGTTCCAATGATGAATAATGGTCAGGAGGGAGCATATTAAATGGAATTTAACGTTTTTGAATCTATTAAGATAGGTCTTGCTTCACCCGAAAAAATAAGAGAGTGGTCACATGGCGAAGTCAAAAAGCCTGAAACCATAAACTACCGTACACTTAAGCCCGAACGCGACGGACTTTTCTGCGAAACGATATTCGGTCCGCAGAAAGACTGGGAATGCCACTGCGGCAAGTATAAGAAAATTCGCTATAAGGGCAAGATCTGCGACCGCTGCGGAGTTGAGGTAACACGCTCAAAGGTAAGACGCGAGCGCATGGGTCACATAGAGCTTGCGGCGCCGGTATCGCATATATGGTACTTTAAAGGAATCCCCTCGCGAATGGGACTTATGCTCGATATTTCACCGAGAACTCTGGAGAAAGTTCTGTACTTTGCCATGTATATTGTTACAGACCCCGGCGACGTTAAGGAAATCGAGAAAAAGCAGTGCCTGACGGAGAAGGAATACAGAGATCTCAAGGAAAAATACGAGGACGACTTTGAGGCGATGATGGGCGCCGAGGCTATTAAGAAACTTCTCGCCGAGATTGACCTAGACAAGCTGTCGGCAGAGCTTAAGGAGGAGCTTGAGAACGCTTCCGGTCAAAAGAAGGTAAGGCTTCTCAAGAGAATTGAGGTAGTAGAGTCCTTCCGCATTTCAGGCAACAGGCCCGAGTGGATGATCCTCGATGTTATCCCGGTTATCCCGCCGGATATACGTCCTATGGTTCAGCTTGACGGCGGACGTTTTGCGACGTCCGACCTTAACGACCTTTACAGACGGGTTATCAACAGAAACAACAGACTCAGCAGACTTCTTGAGCTTAACGCGCCTGACATTATAATCAGAAACGAAAAGAGAATGCTTCAGGAGGCTGTTGACGCGCTTATAGACAACGGCAGACGCGGCAAGCCCGTTACAGGCCCCAACAACAGAGCGCTCAAGTCACTTTCGGATATGCTCAAGGGCAAGCAGGGACGTTTCCGCCAGAATCTGCTCGGCAAGCGTGTTGACTATTCGGGACGTTCGGTTATAGTTGTCGGCCCGGAGCTTAAGATCTACCAGTGCGGTCTGCCCAAGGAAATGGCGCTTGAGCTGTTCAAGCCCTTCGTCATGAAGATACTTGTAGAGAATAATACGGCAGGCAATATCAAGGCTGCCCGCAAGGCCGTAGAAAGGGCAAAGCCGGAGGTTTGGGACGCTCTCGAAAAGGTTATAAAGGGTCATCCCGTGCTTCTCAACCGCGCGCCGACGCTCCACAGGCTGGGTATTCAGGCGTTTGAGCCTGTCCTCGTCGAGGGCAGAGCGCTCAAGCTCCACCCGCTTGCGTGTACCGCGTTCAACGCTGACTTTGACGGCGACCAGATGGCTGTTCACGTTCCGCTTTCGGCAGAGGCTCAGGCGGAGGCAAGGTTCCTTATGCTCGCTTCAAACAACCTTTTAAAGCCGTCCGACGGACGTCCCGTTGCCGTTCCCACACAGGATATGGTTCTCGGCTCATACTATCTGACGCTCGATAAGGACGGCGAGATGGGCGAGGGCAAGATTTTCCGCGACTGCGATGAGGCTATAATGGCATATGACGCAAAGTATATAAGCCTGCACGCGAAAATCAAGGTCAGAAGGTCTGTAGAGGTCAACGGCAAGGTTAAGACGGGGATTATAGACACGACTGTCGGCAGGATTATATTCAACCGTCCCATTCCTCAGGATCTGGGATTTGTTGACAGATCTGTCCCCGAAAACGCGCTGAAGTTTGAGATAGATTTCCTTGTCGGCAAAAAGCAGCTTGGGAAAATTATTGAAAGATGTATAAAAATACACGGAACACAGAAAACATCAGTTGTGCTTGACGCCATTAAATCTCAGGGATACAAATATTCCACAAAAAGCGCAATCACCGTTGCGGTTTGCGACGCGGAGATACCTCCTGCAAAGAAGGAGATCATCGCCCGCGCCGAGGCTCAGGTTGACAAGGTAACGAAAATGTACCGGCGCGGCTTTATGTCTAATCAGGAGCGCTACGAGCAGGTGCTAAAGGTTTGGGAAACCGCTACGAACGATGTCGCGGACGCTCTACAGGCTAACCTTGACCGTTACAATCCTATATTCATGATGGCTGACTCCGGCGCGCGCGGTTCTATGAGCCAGATCAGACAGCTTGCCGGTATGCGCGGGCTTATCGCGAATACGTCAGGTAAGACTATCGAAATCCCGATCAGGGCTAACTACCGTGAAGGTCTTAACATTTTGGAATACTTTATATCCTCGCGCGGCGCCCGTAAGGGTCTTGCCGATACAGCTCTGAGAACCGCGGACTCAGGATATCTCACAAGACGCCTTGTTGATGTTTCGCAGGACGTTATCATCAGAGAGGAGGACTGCGGTACCTCCGAAGGTATCGAGGTATTTGAAATCAAGGAGGGCAACGAATCTATCGAGAGCTTCCATGAAAGACTTCTCGGCCGCTATCTCTGCGAGGACTTTGTTGATGAAGCGACAGGCGAGGTTCTTGTATCCAAGGATAAACTTATGGGTGACGAGGAGGCCGACATAATAATCGGCAGAGGTGTCGACCATATCAGGATACGTTCCATTCTTCATTGCCGCGCAAAGCATGGCGTCTGTATGCGCTGCTACGGATCGAACCTTGCTAACGGTCAGCCTGTGACCGTAGGTGAAGCTGTCGGCATAATTGCCGCGCAGTCAATCGGCGAACCGGGTACACAGCTCACGATGAGAACTTTCCATCTGGGCGGCGTCGCCGGCGCGGAGGATATTACACAGGGTCTTCCCCGTGTTGAGGAGCTGTTTGAGGGCAGAAAGCCTAAGCACCTCGCTATTATCAGTGAGATCCCCGGCGTAGTAAGATTTGATGAGATTAAGAAAAACCGCCATGCCGTTATTTATAACGAGGAAACAGGCGAGGAAAGATCATACCTGATTCCTTTCGGCTCGAGAGTTCGCGTCGAGGAGGGTCAGGTTATCGAGGCAGGCGAGATGATTACGGAGGGTTCTGTCAACCCGCACGACGTTCTCGCCATAAAGGGTACGGAAGCCGTGCAGAACTACCTTATTCAGGAGGTTCAGAAAGCTTACCGTATGCAGGGCGTCGATATTAACGATAAGCATATCGAGGTCATTATCCGTCAGATGATGAAGAAAGTCAGAATCGACGATAACGGCTCTACAAAGCTTCTGCCGACTACTCTCGTTGATAAGAGCGAGCTTTATGCCGCTAACGATGAAATCAAAGAGAGGACAGCAAACGGCGAGGAGGGCTTGCGGGAGGCGACCTACACACCGATGCTTCTCGGTATCACAAAGGCGTCGCTCGCGACGGATTCGTTCCTGTCCGCCGCGTCGTTCCAGGAAACAACGAGAGTCTTGACCGATGCGGCCATCAAGGGCAAGGTTGACCCGCTTATGGGACTTAAAGAGAACGTCATCATAGGCAAGCTCGTTCCTGCCGGTACGGGTATGCGCCGCTACAGAGATGTAGAGTATAGAGACGAAAGTTCTATGACAGGCGGCATTGAATAAAATACAGAAAACAGGGGGGCGGATTCCATATGGGATCCGCCCCCGCTTTTCGTAAGGTCTGAAGTATAAGAGTGCCGCTGATATATCATATGCGAATGTACCGCGCCATTAAAAAATCCCCCGGTACTGTCGGCTTTAAAGCCGCAGGCGGTACCGGGGAATTATTGTCCGAATAAACTTAAAATTATAAAGTATTATTCTCTCTCATCTTAGCAAAGCATTCACTGCAATATACAGGTCTGTCTTCGCGGGGCTTGAAGGGAACCTTAGCCTCGCCGCCGCATGCCGCGCATACAGCCGTAAACATTTCACGCTCGGGCTTTGATGCGTTCTTTCTCGCGTCACGGCAGGGCTTGCATCTCTGCGGCTCGTTTACGAAACCCTTTGATGCGTAAAATTCCTGTTCGCCGGCAGTAAAAACAAATTCCTTGCCGCATTCCTTACAGATGAGAGTCTTGTCTTCGTACATTTGATTAACCTCGCTTTGGTAAATAATAATTTTGCCCCAGGACGGTTTTGACCCGCCGCCTTTGATTGAATACAACGCTCTTCATTAAGCTACTTAGGGCAATATCGGCTCAGCTGCTCCTGAGCTTTCTGCGTACTCGCTGCATAGCGTTATCGCAGGCTTTTTCGTCTATCGACAGTCTTTCGGAGATCTCGGAATATGAATATCCGAGCAGATAAAGCGACAGTACATTTTGTTCAAGCTCGGTGAGATTCCCCTTGATCACGGCTTTAAGGCGTTCGGCGGATTCCTTGGAGAGAACCACAGCTTCGGGCTCGGAAAAATAGTCCGCGGAAAGCCCCGATTCATCATCAAAAAAAACAGAATCATTAAGGATTTTATTTTTGTCGCTGAGCGCGGAACGCACGGCGGAGAGAATCTTGTTTTTTACGCAAACCGCCGCGTAAGCCTTGAACGTTCCCTTTGAATCATCAAAGCTCTTTACCGCTGAAAGCAGTCCCAAAAGTCCTTCCTGAATCAAGTCGTCAGGCTCAAGACCGCTGCCCCTGTAGTTCATGGCTACAGAGCGGATTAAATAAAGATAGCGCAGCACAAGCTCGCGAAAGGCGTCCTCATCGGAATTTTTTGATAAATGCACAAGGTCATCATCTGAAAGCTCACTAAAATGATTGTCAGACATTATTTCACCTCGCCGCACTCTCGTACTAATAAATAATACACTATTTGTTCCGATAAGTCAATGTATATTTTATATTAATTGTGAAATTTCTCTTTATTTCAAATTTAACTGATTAATCAAGGTAAATTCACAGTGATTATTGCTAAAAACTTAACTCTGTTGTATAATTATGGCAAGAATTTATCTGGAGAAAAAAACAATGGTAGTTAAAATCAACAGCATGGGAATATATGGAATAGACGCGTATAACGTATGTGTGGAAACGGATATAGCGCGTGGATTGCCGGTATTTGAGATTGTCGGACTTCCGGGCGTGGCTGTCAAGGAATCCCGCGATCGGGTTCGTTCCGCGATTAAAAACAGCGGCTTTACGTTCCCGCAGAGCAGAATAACCGTTAATCTTGCCCCCGCGAATATTAAAAAGGCAGGCGCGCTCTATGACCTGCCGATATTTATTTCTGTTTTAACGGCTGCGG
Organism: uncultured Clostridium sp.; assembly: GCA_964385235.1. Taxonomy (GTDB): domain Bacteria; phylum Bacillota; class Clostridia; order Oscillospirales; family Acutalibacteraceae; genus Pseudoruminococcus. The sequence goes on along the minus strand of CAYLOD010000004.1, from coordinate 2,320 downwards.
GAGCCTTTTCCGATACGTTTGATGACGCTGTTTTTATCGGCGAGCTGTCGCTCGCGGGAGAGGTCCGCCCTGTCAACGGAGTTCTGCCGATGGCTTTAGAGGCTAAGTCCCTCGGCTTTCGCAGAATGTTCATTCCGGAGGGAAACGCGGCCGAGGGCGCTGTCGTAGAGGGCATTGACATTTATCCCATAAAGGAAGTCGGGTCGCTTATTTCAATCCTGCGCAAGCAGAAAGAAACATTGCCATATAAAAAGATTACGAAGAATAATGTAAAAACCACATTTTCTTATGATTTTTCCGACGTACGCGGTCAGATAATGGCAAAGCGCGCGCTTGAGATCGCCGCGGCGGGCGGTCACAATATACTCATGGTGGGAAGTCCGGGAGCGGGCAAAAGTATGCTCGCGAAGCGCGTCCCCTCGATACTGCCGGATATGACCTTTGACGAGATGATAGAAACGACAAAGATACATTCGATTGCCGGTATTATCCCCGACGGACAGTCGCTCGTTACCGAGAGGCCGTTCCGTTCTCCGCACCATACTATCTCTCCCGCGGGCCTTGCGGGAGGAGGTTCGGTTCTGCGCCCCGGGGAAATTTCTCTTGCGCATAACGGTGTGCTTTTTCTCGACGAGCTTCCCGAATTTAACAGGACGGCAATGGAAGTTCTGCGTCAGCCGCTTGAAGACGGCATAGTCACGATTTCCCGCGCGAGCGGCTCGATAAGCTACCCCAGCTCCGTTATGCTTATCGCCGCTATGAATCCCTGCCCGTGCGGATACTTCGGCCACCCGACAAAGCGGTGCATCTGCAGCAGGAAGTCGGTCAATCAGTATCTTTCAAGGGTATCGGGACCGCTGCTTGACAGACTTGATATACATATCGAGGTTCAGCCGGTTACATTCGAGGAGCTTTCCTCGAATGAAAAGGGAGAAACCTCTGCCGTAATACGCGCCAGAGTGAATGCTTTGAGAAAAAAACAGCTTGAACGGTTTAAAGGGACGTCGATAACGTGCAACGCGAGGATAACATCGGATAAGCTCCATGAATTTTGTCCGCTTGACGATTCGGCAAATATGGTCATACAGCGTTCGTTCGACGCAATGGGTCTGTCAGCCAGAGCGTACGACAGAATATTAAAGATTTCACGGACTATTGCCGATATGGATAACAGCGAGGTGATTAAACGCGACCATGTTTTTGAGGCTATTCAGTTCAGGAATTTAGACAAAAAATATTGGTCTGCGGGTTTACATTAAATACGTTTCGGCAGCAAAAAATAAAAGCAAATGGCTTCCTGATTTGTTATAGAGTATATGAATTAAAATATGTGCTGCATTTCCTCCGGGACGGAATAAGCCGGCTGTCGTACCCTATATGCCCTTTCCCAAGGCGGCTGTACGGAGCCCAATGGGACGGAGCCCAATGGGACGGAGCCCGGCGGGACGGAGCCCAATGGGACGGAGCCCGGCGGGACGGAGCCCAACGGGACGGAGCCCAACGGGAAACATCTATCACTTCAGTGTGGAATCCGGTCCCTCAATGAAGCTATGCTTGAAATGGCAGCGGTTAAGGTCATAAGCCGCTGCTTTTCTGCGTGTCGGGCATGGCGATGGTTTAGCGTGTTCTGTCACGTGCAGTTTCCGCCAAGTGCAGCGAACCGCTGAGGGACGCTTATATCCGCGCGGAGAAGCATTTGCCCATGAGCTGCAGTATTCAAAATACTTCCGGCGCGGTACACAAATTTCCCTTATGATTATCATAGCTTTTCACCGCATGGCGAAAAATGACCTTACGTCTTGCCTGCGGGCGCACCGTGGATTTTTTAATTGAAATGCGTTGAATTTTAGCGTTTAATATGGTAAAATCAACATATGTCATTATATCCCTGTTTTTTGGGCAGATAAAAGAGGAGACTTTACAATGGATAATTCCGTTCCACAAAATACACTTTTAAATAATAAAAACGGGCATTATTATCTAAAAGCCTTTTTTATTCCGCTTTTAGTCGCGTTTATGTTTTTTCTGCCGTTTATAATAAAGGACGACGGTTATTTTCTTTATTACGGCGACTTTAACGTTCAGCAGATACCGTTTTACCAGATGATACATGATTCTCTGCAAAGCGGTAATTTCGGCTGGAGCAATACTACCGATCTCGGTGCGGATATAATCGGCTCGTACAGCTTTTATATGATCACAAGTCCGTTTTTTTGGATAACTATGCTGTTTCCGAGCAAAGCGGTTCCATATATGATGGCGCCGCTGCTTATCCTAAAGTTCGCCTGCTGCTCTCTGTCGGCTTATATTTACCTTAAGA
>CAYLOD010000003.1:13454-49540 GCA_964385235.1 uncultured Clostridium sp. | reverse complement strand
AGGCGGCTCAGCCGCTGTATGAAGCTCAAACGCTCCCCCTATCTCATAAACAAAAAAGAAGTAAACTTAAAGTTTTAACTAATCCTTTTTCAACAGGCGGCTCAGCCGCTGTATGAAGCTCAAACGCTCCCCCTCATTTCATAAACTAAAAAGAAGTAAACTTAAAGTTTTCGCCAAGACTTTTTCAAAAGGCGGCTCAGCCGCTGTATGAAGCTCAAACGCTCCCCCTATCTCATAAACAAAAAAGAAGTAAACTTAAAGTTTTAACTAATCCTTTTTCAACAGGCGGCTCAGCCGCTGTATGAAGCGCAAACGCTCTCCCTATCTCATAAACGAAAAAGAAGTAAACTTAAAGTTTTCGCCAAGCCTTTTTCAAAAGGCGGCTCAGCCGCTGTATGAAGCGCAAACGCTCCGCCTCATTTCATAAACTAAAAAGAAGTAAACTTAAAGTTTTCGCCAAGCCTTTTTCAAAAGGCGGAAAGGATGTTGAGAAAAATGATTGATATTAAGGAAGAACTCAAGGGCAATACGTATCCGGGCAGAGGAATTATTATCGGAAGGAGCGAGGACGGTGAGAAAATCGTTGTCGGCTACTTCATTATGGGCAGAAGTGAAAACAGCCGCAACAGGATTTTTTCCGCCGAGGGCGCGGATCTTAAAACAAAAGCTTTTGATGAATCGAAGCTGAGTGATCCGTCACTTGTTATATACGCTCCTGTCAGAGAAATTGGCGATATAACCATAGTAACAAACGGCGATCAGACCGATACAATACGCGACTTTATACTTGAGGGCAAAAGCTTTGAAGATGCGCTCAGAACCCGTACATTCGAGCCCGATCCGCCAATACTTACACCGAGAATTTCAGGTATAATATATCGCCATGACGGCACATTCTCATATAAGCTCTCGATTTTGAAAAGCAACGGCGGCAGAGAGGAATCCGCTCTCAGATTTTTCTTTGATTATCCTGAACCTGTCGCCGGAGAGGGCCACTTCATACATACATACAAGCATGACGGCAGCCCTGTCCCGTCGTTTTCGGGTGAACCGAAGCGCATTAGGCTTTCGGGAAATATAGACGAATTTACAAATGATATTTGGAACAGCCTCAACCCCGACAATAAGGTTTCGTTCTTTGCAAGATATATCGACATTAAAACAGGCAGAACGGAATCACGCATTGTCAACAAAAATCAGTAAAGGAATGATAAAATTGGCTAACGAATTATCACTGAAGTACGGTTGCAACCCCAATCAGAAACCATCACGCATTTTTATGGAGGACGGCTCTCAGCTTCCTATCGAGGTTCTCAACGGCAAGCCCGGCTATATAAACTTTCTCGACGCGTTTAATAGCTGGCAGCTTGTTTCTGAGCTTAAAGCGGCAACGGGACTTCCCTCCGCTGCTTCATTCAAGCATGTCAGCCCCGCAGGAGCAGCTGTCGCGACGGAGCTTTCCGATACGCTTAAAAAAATCTACTTTGCAGATGATCTTGAGCTTTCCCCTATCGCAAGCGCGTACGCTAAGGCACGCGGCGCTGACAGAATGTCCTCATACGGAGACTGGGCGGCTCTCTCCGATACCTGTGATAAGCAGACCGCACTGTTTCTGCAAAGAGAGGTTTCAGACGGAATAATCGCACCCGACTACACCGACGAGGCTCTCGAAATCCTCAAAAGCAAGAGAAAGGGTACATACAATATTGTCAAAATAGATCCGTCATATGTACCGGCATCTGTCGAGCATAAACAGGTTTACGGAATCACCTTTGAACAGGGCAGAAACAGTCTTAAAATAGACGGGGAAATGCTCAAAAACATTGTGACGGAAAATAAATTATTTACGGATGAAGCAAAGCGTGACCTGATTATCGCATTGATCACCCTCAAATATACTCAGTCAAACTCCGTATGCTACGCAAGGGACGGGCAGGCCATCGGCGTCGGCGCGGGTCAGCAGTCGAGAATCCACTGCACAAGACTCGCGGGCAATAAGGCTGATATATGGTACCTCCGTCAAAATCCGAAAGTTATGAACCTTCCGTTTAAAAATGATATTCGCCGCCCCGACCGCGACAACACTATCGACGTTTATATTTCAGACGACTATGAGGACGTCCTTGCCGACGGAATTTGGGAACAATTCTTTACTGAAAAGCCCGAACCGTTGACACGAGAGGAGAAGAAAGCATGGCTCTCCACATTCAGCGGAGTATCTCTCGGATCTGACGCTTTCTTCCCGTTCGGTGATAATATTGAACGCGCTCATAAAAGCGGCGTCGAGTTCATAGCTCAGCCGGGCGGCTCGATCCGTGACGATAATGTCATAGACGTCTGCAATAAATATAATATAGCTATGGCATTCACGGGAATCAGACTTTTCCATCACTGATATATTTGGTGCCCCCCGCATCTCAGGCGGGGAACATCAGAGTAATCCGCAGGGGACAAAATCCCGCACTGATTTTACACCGCGCTTGGCGCGTTGAATGGCAGGACAAGCAAACTTATTGAACAGAAAAGGAGCATGAACATGGATATACTTATGCTTGGAAGCGGCGGCAGAGAACACGCACTTATAAGAAAACTCAAGGAAAGCCCAAAGGTCGGGAAGCTGTACTGCGCTCCCGGCAACGGCGGCATCTCAAGGGACGCCGAATGTGTTGATATAAGCGTTATGGACAGCGAAAAAATAATAGCTTTCGCTAAGGAAAAGAATATCGACCTCGTATTTGTAGCGCCCGACGATCCCCTTGCGGCGGGTGTCGTAGACGATTTAAACGGCGCCGGAATAAGAGCGTTCGGCCCTGTCGCAAAAGCTGCGGAGATAGAGAGCAGTAAGGTTTTTTCAAAAAAGCTTATGAAAAAGTATAATATTCCGACAGCCGGCTATGAGGTTTTCTCTGAGCCTGAAAAGGCGGTCGCGTATATTAAGTCACAGAATAAGTTTCCGACAGTTATCAAGGCTGACGGACTTGCCCTCGGCAAGGGCGTTATAATCGCTCAGACCTTTGAAGAAGCTAAAGACGCCGTTAAGTCGATAATGGAGGATAAAAAGTTCGGAGATTCCGGCAATAATATCGTTGTCGAGGAGTTTCTCACGGGACCGGAAGTTTCTGTCCTCGCATTCACTGACGGCAAGACGTTAAAGCCTATGATTTCCTCTATGGATCATAAGCGCGCTCTCGACGGTGACAAGGGACTTAACACAGGAGGAATGGGTACTATCAGCCCCAATCCGTATTATACGGCGGAAACAGCCGAGCTGTGCATGAATACAATATTCATGCCGACTGTTGAAGCTATGAATAAGGAGGGCAGACCGTTCAAGGGCTGCCTGTACTTCGGACTTATGCTCACACCCGACGGGCCTAAGGTTATCGAGTATAATTCACGTTTCGGCGACCCGGAAGCACAGGTTGTCCTGTCGCTCCTTAAAAGCGATCTCGCGGATATTGTCAACGCCGTTATTGACGAGAGGCTTGACGAGGTTCAGATCGAGTGGTCAAAGGACTGTGCCGCCTGCATCGTCATGGCAAGCGGAGGCTATCCATCTTCATACAAAAAGGGTATTGAGATAAGCGGTCTTGATGAGAACGGTCAGGTTGACGGAGCCGTTGTTTTCCATGCGGGCACAAAATGCGAAAACGGCAGATTCTATACAAACGGCGGCAGAGTAATCGGCGTTACCGCAAAGGGCAAAACACTTGACGATGCCCTTGACAATGCGTATACGGCAGTTTCAGGGATCAGCTTTGACGGTGCTCACTATCGCAGGGATATAGGAAGAACACACAGAGTCAAATAATCCTCTCCCCCTGTACGCAAATATGACATAATTTAAACCCCCGGCCGTGAGATAATATTCTCAGGTCGGGGGTGTTTTTTTGCATAGAGTTATTTACATAGATGTACTTTTCTGTGTTAATTTTATAATTGATTTTCTCCTGCTGCTTTCAGTTAAAAAATACCTCTCGCTCAAATCACGATACCGGCGAATGGTTCTCGGCGCGGCAGTCGGCGCTCTTTCATCGTTCGTTATACTATTGCCTCCGCTAAATGAGCTTATAAGTCTTTTGATACGGCTCGTGACGGCTATAGCGGTAGTTTTTGCCGCGTTTTTCCCGATAGACAGAAAAACCTTTCTCAAGGCGGCTTCCGCGTATTTTCTCATAACATTTTGTTTTTGCGGAGCGGCAATAGCGTTTTTGACGCTGCTTTCCCCGCCAATAGCTGTAAGAAACGGCGCTGTATATATTGATATTCCCCCGCTGACACTGGTTGGCGTAATTTTTGTCTGTTATTTGATTATTCGCATTATATGCAGAGTTACGGGCAGATCTATGTCAAACAGAGAGATTTGTAAAATAACCATAGAAAATAACGGCAAAAGCGTAAGCCTGATAGCTAAGACAGATACCGGCAACACGCTTCGCGAGCCGTTTTCAGGCACTCCCGTGGTTGTAGCCGAGCGTGACAAGCTCAGAGACGTTATGCCGCGGGAAATTGAAAAATATATTGTCTATACCGCTCAGGATCAATTCGCAAAACAAACGGTACCGTGTCAAGCCGAAGCGGATAAATCGCCTGAAAATACAAATATGTCGTGCATCAGACTTATCCCTTACAACAGCGTCGGCGGGAACGGACTTCTCCCCGCGTTTAAGCCGGCTTCATTGAAAATATCGGTAAACGGGAAAATAATTGAAGCGGACGCCTATATTGCCGCAACGGAGCAAAAACTGTCCGAAACATTTTCGGCGCTGATTCCGTTGGAGCTTATTTCCGAATAAATTTGTGGAGGAAAATACCATGAATATTTTTAAAAGATTGTACAACAGACTTCTACTTATTTATTTAAAGCGAAGGCTGAAAACACCTGAGGAAATTCATTACATAAACGGCGCGGAAATGCTGCCCGCGCCGCTCAAAAAGGACGAGGAAGAAATTATAATGAAGAAGCTCGCCGCAGGTGACGAAAAGGCGCGGGAGCCGCTCATAACACACAACCTCCGCCTTGTGGTTTATATAGCGAAAAAGTTTGAATCAAAGACCGCGAACGTCGAGGATTTGATTTCTATAGGTACGATAGGGCTTATAAAAGCTGTAAGGACGTTTAACCCCGAAAAAAAGATTAAGCTGGCGACATATGCTTCAAGATGTATAGAAAACGAAATACTTATGTTCCTGCGAAAAAGCTCACAGCAGAAAAACGAGGTATCCATTGACGAACCGCTCAATGTTGACTATGACGGAAACGAGCTTTTGATCTCGGACATATTGAGCTGTGACAGCGATCTGGTCAATTCAAATATTGAGCGTGAATCGGAGCATAAGCTGCTGCTTGAGGCGGTAAGCAGATTATCGGGACGCGAGCGGGAAATAATGGAACTGCGCTTCGGGCTGAACGGTCAAAAGGAGCATACTCAAAAGCAGGTCGCCGACAGGCTGAAAATCTCGCAGTCGTATATTTCAAGACTTGAAAAAAAGATAATAGCAAGGCTCAGAAAGGAACTTGAAACAGCAAACTTTCAGTAGATTTATTGATATAAATATAAATTTTAAATTATGAAACAGAAATCCTGTTCTGCTATGCTCAACCCCGAAAAAAAACACATAACAGCCGCATTATAATATGGCTGTTATGTGTTTTTGTCAAGACAAAGGTAATGCGAACCGCCGGTAAGACAGTCTAAAAGGGAATATCAACCCTTTACCGCGCCTGCCGCAACACCCTTGATAATTTGCTTCTGGCATAAGAGATAGAATATAATAACGGGAATAATGCTCAAAAGGATAAGCGCCATGCTTGCCCCTAAGTCTACAGTGCCGTAACTCCCCTTTAAATACTGGATATGAATGGGTATAGTGCGGTACTTGTTAATATCGAGGACAAGATATGGCAGTAGATAATCGTTCCATATCCACATGATCTCAAGTATCCCAACAGAAATCATCGTGGGACGAAGCATGGGAAATACCACGGTGAAAAATGTCCTGAGAGAGCCGCAACCGTCAATCGCTGCCGCTTCCTCGATCTCGACAGGTATAGACTTGACGAACCCGACAAACATAAAAATCGCAAGTCCCGCGCCAAAGCCCAAATATACTATCGGTATCGTCCATGGTGTGTTGAGCTTAAGCGTGTCCGCCGTTTTAGAGAGTGTGAACATAACCATCTGGAATGGTACTACCATCGAGAATACGCAGAGGTAATATATCAGCTTGCAGAACTTTGAGTTGACACGAGCTATGTACCACGCCGCCATCGAGGTGCAGAGAACAATAAGCACAGTAGATAATACGGTTATTACAACGCTGTACAGAACACTTTTGATGAACGGATAGTTGCCGAAAGTCATGCCCTTAATGAAGTTTGAAAAGCCTGCCCACATTTCACCGAATGGCAGCGCAAAGGTGTCTGTCTTTACAAAGGTATCAACTTTAAAGGAATTTATCAATACCGCCAGAACGGGCAGAACGTAAATAATGCAGATAATGCTGAGAACTATACTCAAAACGGTTTTACGCTTACTTTCGGCGGAAACCTTTTTATCCTTCAGTATTTCCTTGATATTTACATCGGCGGGGGTCTTGACCTTATCGACTTCCTCGGTTATGTCGCCCGGCTCGGCTTTTATGTCCGATTCCGCCTTGATGGAAGTCCCTGCTTTTTCGGTAGTTTCAATTTTGTCGGCAGTTTCGGTATTTTCGGCTTTTTCGGTTGTTTTGGTTACGTCATTCGCAGCTACAGTAGCTTTTTCTTCTTTTTTCTTCATCACTGCTGTACCTCCTTCTTACGCGTATAAGCAAGCTGTGCCAATCCCAAGCCTGCAACAAGGATAAAGAATATTACCGCCTTTGCCTGAGCAGTACCGCGAGCGGCGGTGTTTGTTCCGTAGAACGTGTTGTAAATGTTAAGCGCGAGCATTTCAGTCTGCTTGATCGGAACGCCGTCCTGCATAATGATAGGCTGACCACCAGTAAGAGCGATATTTTGGTCAAAAAGCTTAAATCCGTTTGTAAGACTTAAAAAAGTACATATAGTGATAGACGGCATGACATTGGGGATAGTAACTTTCCAGAGAGTTTGCCATCTGCTGGCGCCATCGATCCTCGCAGCCTCGAACAAATCCTCAGGTACGGAATTGAGTCCGGCTATGTAGATAATCATCATATAACCGATCTGCTGCCAGCACATAAGGATTATTAAGCCCCAGAAGCCCCATGTGCTGTTCTGAAGAATAGATGTGCCGAATTTTGAAAGTATACCGTCAAAAATCATAGACCATATATAGCCCAAAACGATACCGCCTATCAGGTTGGGCATAAAGAATACCGTTCTGAACAAATTGCTTCCCTTTATGTTCTGTGTAAGGGCGTATGCTACAGCGAAAGCTAAAACATTGATAAGAATTAGGCTTACTAATGAGAACAGAGCGGTATACCAGAAAGAATGCAGAAAGCTCGCGTCTTTAAACACAGAAACATAGTTTTGGAAGCCGGTGAACTCCGCGTCGGATACTATACGGAACTTGCAAAACGACAGATAGATACCCTGTATGAACGGCCAAACGAAGCCGATTATAAATGCTATCGTGACGGGTGCTATAAAAAGCCAGCCCCACTTCGCAAGAGGACGGCTCAGCGCGCCACCGTTCTTACTTCCGAAAAAAAAGTTAATAACTCTTTTGAAAGGTGATTTATGGGCGGTCTTTTCGTTCGTAACAATATCGGTCCCGGGTTTTTCTTTAGTCTTAGTCAAAAAATCATCTCCTTTGAGAAATTTTCCGATTAAGTAAAAGCAGCGGGCATTCAGCCCGCCCCTTTTACATTATGATGTATCTGCTTTTACGAAAAGTTTATATCAATCAGCCGTTAGCCGCTTGATACTGTGTTGCCCAACCGTCAACAAATGCTGACCTGACCTGCTCCCAGTTCGCATCTGATTGATCAGAGTTATATGTGTTGAGAGCGGAAACAAGCGCGGCACGGTACTGGTCGACATTAGGCTGATAGTTCGTAGCCCAATCCATTACATAGTTGCCCTTTGATGTAAGGTCGTTTGCATTTTTAAGGAAAGCATTGGAGGACTCTACGGCATTCTTGTAAGGCATAACACCGAATGAATCAACAAGAAGCTGAGACGCTTCCTTATCTGTGACACACCAGTACATGAAGTCAAGAGTAGCCTGTTGGTCAGCCTCGGAAACCTTTGAGTTTACAGCCCAGCAGTTCTCTGTACCGCAGTTAAGACCCGCTTTTTCTTCGCCTTCTACGCCGCAGTAGTACGGAATCATTACAGAATTGGGAGCCTTCTCCTTATAAGTCGGGTATTCCCATGAGCCCTGAATGGTAAAGGCAGCCTCGCAGTTGGCAAACTGCTTGGAGGGATCATGTCCGCCTGTTGCGAGCTCCGTAGGAGCGGAGATACTGTTGTTAATGCAGAGGTCATAGAGGTTCTTGAAGTTATCCAAATATTCGCCTGTGATTGTAGCGGGGCATTCTGTCCAAGTTTTGCCCGCTTTCTTTTCCTCATAGAAATACTCGAGGTTTGCCATATGTCCTGTAAAGCGCCATGATGATGAATCGTCCATATCGCATGAGGTGAAAGCGTCAAAGCCAAGTTCTGAAGCGCGGGCATGTATATCCTCAACAACAGTCTTGAGAGTATCGAAATTCGTGATCTCGCTGAGCTCATGACCCGCCTTCTTCAACAGATCGGGGTTGACTATGATACCGTAGCACTCATAGCAGTAGCCGATAGATACGAGTTTCCCGTTCGCGTCATAAAGGTTGTAAGCATCGGTGTTGAGTTCCTTCGCGATCTTAGTGTCTGTAAGATCGAGAGCATAATCGCCCCATTGCTTTACACCGGCTGAATTTCCTATAACAAACAATGTGGGCGCCACATCTTTGTCCATTTCGGCGGAAAGCGTCTGCTCGTAAGTACCCGAGGCAGCAGTAACTACCTGTACATCAACATTTGTTTCCTCTTTGTACATTTTAGCGACCTGTTGAAGCACCTCGTCGGACTCGGGCTTAAAGTTGAGCCAGTAGACCTTGCCGCCGGTGCTGTTGGCGTCTCCGCTGCTCGCGGTACTTTCGCCGCTGGTCGCGGTACTTTCGCCGCTGGTCGCGGTATCTCCGCCGTTGTCGTTACAGCCGGCAAAGAAGCAACCGCACATTGACGCCGCCAAGATTGCCGCTAAAACTTTCTTCATTTTCATTGTTTTTTTGCTCCTTTTCTAAATATTTTTGTTCAGGAAACCGCTTATATTTTTACACCCCGGAACATCACGGGATACAAAAGCCTTAATAATACTATAAAATATTTATAGAATATACGAGCATATTACAGAACAGTTAATATTCTCCGCTTTTCATGGAAAAATCTTGTTTGACACAGTAAAACCTTGTTTTCAATTTAAGCGCAGATTCATTATCTATATGGTATATGGTAAATATACATACATTTACTTACGGTATCGGAAATCTATCACGAAAAACTGTTTTCACAAAGAAATCGGAAACAAAATTTTCATTTTGTCAATTGCTTTTCGCAAATAACGCTCCATACAACTTATTACCATAAAGTTTAGCATAATATTTGATAAAAATCAAGACTTTTTCATATTTTTTTCATTATTTATGTATAAGCCAAGACCGTAATGTATTTTTCAATACGGTCTGCTTTTCTGCGCCATTATTACAGAAATACAGATAAATAAAAACTTAACCGGAACCGAACCAAAACGTCCCGATCTGCCCTCCTTGAATATATGCCTGAGAGAATGTTCCTCAAGGATACTTCACGCCGCGAATTGATATTTCCGCCCATACAGGCGATGGCATTTACCCCGCACCCGGATACAAGCGCCGCAAAATCATATGCCGAAGTCTTGCAGCTATTTTCAAAATATGATAAAATATTTACAGAATGTATATGGAGGGTTTTTTAATGATTGCTGTTATTGATTACGGCGCGGGCAATATACAAAGCGTTGTTAAGGCTCTGAATTATATCGGCTGCGGCTGTATCGTTACAAATAATAAAAACGAGCTTCTTAAGGCAGACGGCGCGATAATGCCCGGCGTAGGCTCGTTTGGAGATTCAATGGATTCTATGATACGCTCCGGCGCAAAAGAGGCCGTACTCGAATTTATCGGGCGCGGAAAGCCGTTTCTCGGGATATGTTTGGGATTACAGCTCCTATTCCCCGAAAGCGAGGAAAGCCCCGGCGCCGCCGGTCTGGGACTTTTAAAAGGTACTATCAAAAAGATACCTGCCGAAACAGGACTTAAAATACCGCATATGGGCTGGAACTCGCTTAAAATTCTGAAGAATGACGGAATTTTTAAGGGTATCGGGGGTGAACCGTACGTCTATTTCGTACATTCATATTTCCTGACCGCGGAGGATCAGAACATCGTATCGGCACAAACGGAATACGGGATAAAAATTGACGCTTCCGTACAAAAGGATAATATATTCGCGACGCAGTTCCACCCTGAAAAAAGCGGCAGGGTCGGTCTGAAAATTCTGCAAAACTTCATTGATATAACCGTGAAATGAGGTACTTAAATGTATGCAAAAAGAATAATTCCGTGTCTTGACGTAAAGGACGGACGAGTTGTTAAAGGAACTGAATTTGTCAATCTCCGTGACGCGGGCGATCCCGTAGAGGCGGCTAAACAGTATGACGCGGCAGGAGCGGACGAGCTTGTTCTGCTCGATATTACGGCTTCCTCGGACGCGAGGGGGATCATCGTCGATATAGTAAGGGCTGTCGCGGACAGCGTATTCATTCCGTTTACCGTCGGCGGCGGAATAAGAACGGTCAATGACTTCACCGAAATCCTGAGAGCGGGAGCCGATAAGGTTTCCGTAAACTCAGCGGCAATCAGGCGCCCGGAAATAATCAACGAGGCCGCTTACAAATTCGGTTCGCAGTGCGTCGTCGCCGCGATCGACGCAAAGCGCAGAGATAAAGGCGGCTGGGACGTTTACATCAACGGCGGAAGGATTAACACCGGCAGGGACGTCCTCGAATGGGCAACAGAAGCGGAAAAACGAGGCGCGGGCGAGATCCTGCTGACGAGCATGGACTGTGACGGAGTTAAGAACGGATACGACGTCGAGCTTACGCGCGCGGTTTCCGAAAATGCGGGTATCCCCGTTATAGCCTCCGGCGGCGCGGGAAAAATGGAACATTTCTATGATGCGTTCACGGCAGGCAAGGCGGACGCCGTCTTGGCGGCATCGCTGTTCCACTTCGGAGAGATCGCCATATCCGATCTCAAGGATTACCTCGGCAGCAAGGGAATCCCTGTCAGGAAATAACACGTATAGGACAGGCGGAAGATATTACTGCTTGGACAGAATAATAATTAAAAAAAGGCTGACCGAGGCAGGTCAGCCCTTTTTCTTGTTTTCTTTCCCGAAAGGCTTTTGTGGCAATAAATTATTAACAGCGTTCACAGAACATTATCTGTACAGTTCAAGCCTTCTTCGGAAGCCCTCGTTTTTATACATTTAAAATAAGTGACGTTTTTTCCACCGCTCCATCGGATCCCGCTTAAAGAGGCGGTGAGCGGAATTGCCGGAACAGGTTAAAATAACGCTCAGTCTAATGTAAGACCGTCTGCCATACATTCATCGCCCGAATGGAGCGCAATCGCGCCTGTGCGTACAAGCTCCATGATTCCGAACGGCTCCATGCGGGAAATCAGCTCGTCGATTTCAGCGGGAAGTCCCGAAGCGCGGAAAGTCGCTGTCGTTTCGCCAAGGTCAACGACAGACGCATGGTATGATGAAGCCGTTGTCAATATCTTCTTTTTGTCCTCACTGTCTATTTTAACCTTGATAAAAATCAATTCTGAAATAACAGAGCTGTTTTCAGGGAGGACCTCGACCTTTTTGACGTCATGAAGCTTCATCATTTGATTTATAAACTGTGAAAGCTGCTCATCGTCCCCGAGAATCCTTACCGTGATTCTCGAGTAACCGTCGATACTCGTGGGACTGACAGTAAGACTGTCAATATTAAATCCACGACGCGTGAACAGGCTTGTTACACGCTGCAGCACGCCTGTATAGTTCCTTACAAAAAGTCCGATTATCTGCTTGTGTACCATCTGCAACTCACTCCATTTCGGTAATCATATCGTCAACTGTCTTTCCCGGAGGGATCATAGGAAGAACATTCTCATCGGGAGAAATCCTGCAATCGACAAGTATTGGCTTATTAAGCGAAAATGCCTTATCAATCACGTCCTTGACCTCGCTGTCATTATTTATCCTCATAGCATCAATACCGAAAGCGTTTGCGAGCGCGACAAAGTCCGTAGCTCTGTGCGGATCCGTCTGCGAGAAACGGCTCCCGTAGAAAAGCTTCTGCCACTGACGAACCATGCCCAATACGGAGTTATTCATAACTATTATAACAATGGGCAGGTTATATGACTTAACGGTGACAAGCTCGTTAAGGTTCATATGGAAACTGCCGTCGCCGGTAAACAGGACGACTCTCTTGCCGGGGTTGGCGGTTTGCGCGCCGACAGCCGCGCCCAGACCGTAGCCCATTGTACCCAGACCGCCTGAAGTACACCATGTTCTCGGCTTCTCAAAGGCATATCTCTGCGAAACCCACATCTGATGCTGACCCACGTCTGTAACAATAATATCATCATCGCTCGTAAGCGCTCTTACAGCGTCTATAACATTATAGGCGTGTACAAACTCTGTCGAGTTAAATTCCGAGGACTTGGGCATACCAGATTTCCATTCTTCTATTTGCGCGAGCCACTCGTGATTATCCTTGCTTTCACAAAGCTTTGTAATAATCGAAAGCGTGTCCTTGAGGTCGCCTATAAGGCTGTACTTTGACTTTACATTCTTGTTGATTTCCGCCTTGTCAATATCGAAATGTACTATCGTAGCATTTTCGCCAAACTTTTCCCTGTCGCCCGCCACTCTGTCGGAAAATCTCGCTCCAATTGCCAATATAAGGTCGGCGTTATCGGTCGTCTTGCCTGTTTCATATGCTCCGTGCATACCGAGTGTTCCGAGGAAAAGCCTGTGGGACGCGGGAAAGCCTCCGAGCCCCATTACAGACGAGCATACGGGGCAGTCGATTTTTTCCGCGAAATCAACAAGCTCCTTTGTCGCCTCCGAAAGCAGAACGCCGCCGCCCATATAAATCATAGGGCGCTTTGAATCTTTAATCGCCCGCGCCACCGACTCAAACTCGTAATTTTTGGAATAAGTAACATTCTCGTAGGTACGAAGCGGAACTCGTTCATATTCACAGCTTATCGCCGTTATATCCTTTGGCACATCGACGAGAACAGGGCCCTTTCTGCCTGAGGTCGCTATTCTGAACGCCTTACGCAGGATATTTGCAAGGTCGGCAATATCCTTGACTATAAAATTGTGCTTTGTAATAGGCAAAGTTATACCCGTTATATCGACTTCCTGAAAGCTGTCGCGTGAGAGCAGATCTGTCGCGACATTGCCGGTAATGGCCACAACCGGTATAGAATCCATATACGCGGTCGCGAGTCCCGTTACAAGGTTGGTTGCCCCCGGACCCGATGTGGCTATAACAACGCCGGGTTTTCCTGTGGTTCTCGCATATCCGTCCGCCGCGTGAGATGCGCCCTGCTCATGCGCCGTGAGAATGTGCTTTATCCTGTCGCTGTATTTATACAGCGCATCGTAAATATTGAGAACCGCTCCGCCCGGATAGCCGAATACAGTATCAACTCCCTGCTCGAGCAGGCACTCGGCAATAATTTCAGCTCCTGTAAGCTTCATAAATTTATCATCCTCCATTATATATTCGGAGAGCTGCCGCTCGGTCCGAAAATTTGTAAAAATATGTAAAAAAATAACCGTCATCTCAAAAAGAGACGAAGGTTCATATCAATGGAACTTCGCTGTACCACTCTTTTAAATGAACATCATGGATTTTGCCATAATGTGTGACAACGTAACGTTTGTCATACGTTCCCGCTTAATTAAGAAATATATTTCGGCGGGACTGCTCCGCGGCGACCTTCACACACATTCCGAATCCGTCTTGCACCAACCGGCGGCTCTCTTGTTTCGGAAAACGAGTATTACTCCTCCGCTTCACTGCATTTATGAGTAATAACATATCTATATTGTATATAAAACAACACTATTTGTCAAGCGCGCAGAGTAAATTCCACGAAAATCAATTTTGCGATAGTTCTTTAATTGAAATTACAGCAGTAAAATTGTAAATCAAATTCACAAAAGTATCAATAGAGGTCACATAGATATTTTTCAGATACTTTCAAAGCTGTTACCTGCTCTTGCGTTAGTAACAGAGATAAATAAATTATCCACAATCAGTTTCGCGGCACCATTAACAGTATTCCCATTAACATTCTTAAGTGCGTTTACTGTATTGTCACTGACTTTTCCAAGTGCTGTAACTGCGGCTTCACCGCTCTCTGCTATAGCATTAGCGGCGCATTATCGCCGGTTTGACAATGAACTTAACTGCATCACCGGCGTTTTACTACCGCGATAAGGCTTAACCGTTTTGAAGCCGCAATATGGATTTTCATGTGACTCCGCTTCTTTACAAACCGGATTACACAAATCTCCCGCAACATCGATTTCAGTTTAAATTTTCTACGTCAGGTCCGCATCAAAAATTTGATTTGCCGCACCTTGTAACAGGGCGCGGCAAGCGCAGTTGAAACCGCTTGAGTAACGGCACCCGTCGGGGAGATATTGCCTGAGTTATATACCGGAGAAACTTATATGTGTTTAAAAAACGCCGATAATTATTTATCGGTCAGGCACTTGACAATAACGGCTTTCTGCGCGTGCAGCCTGTTTTCCGCCTCGTCGAATATCTCGGCGGAATGTGCTTCAAATATCTCGTTTGTGATCTCCTCTCCCCTGTGCGCGGGAAGACAATGCTGAACAATCGCGTCGGACTTTGCAAGACTCATCAGATCCTCGTCAACACAGTAGCCCGCAAATGCTTTCCTGCGTTTTTCAGCCTCGCTTTCCTGACCCATTGACGCCCATACATCTGTAATAACAACATCAGCGCCGGCAACCGCTTTCTTCGGCTCTCTTACAAGCTCAAATTTATTTCCGAAATCCTTTGCAAATTCAAGGACAAGCGGGTCGGGTTCGTAACCCTCCGGGCAGGCGACTGAGATGGACATATTCATCTTGAGGGCTCCTACGATAAGCGAATTCATCATGTTGTTTCCGTCGCCTATGAATGACATCTTAAGACCCGCGAGCTTGCCCTTGTACTCGCGGATCGTCATGAGATCCGCAAGTATCTGACACGGGTGACAGAAATCGGTAAGACCGTTGATTATCGGGATAGAGCCGTACTCCGCAAGATCCTCCACTTCCTTTTGCGCGAAGGTACGGATCATAATGCCGTCAAGATAGCGTGAAAGCACGCGCGCTGTATCCTGAACAGGCTCTCCCCTGCCTATCTGCATATCGTTTGCGGACAGGAAGATCGGAAGTCCGCCGAGCTGGTACATGCCCACCTCAAACGATACCCTCGTTCTCGTCGAAGCCTTTTCAAAGATAAGACCAAGCGTCTTACCCTCAAGATATTTGTGTTCGATACCGTGCTTTTGCTCATATTTGAGCTGATCTGCAAGATTTAATATCTCGCAGATCTCCTCATGCGATAAGTCGAGCATTTTTAAAAGATGTTTCATAATATAATATTCCTCCTTAAATTATGCGAGTACCCTTTCGAGAATCTCAAGCCCTCTGTCGATTTCTTCATATGTTATGCTGAGAGGCGGGAGCAGCCTGAGAAGTGTTTTTGCCGTAAGAATCAGAAGTCCGTTTTCAACGCAGCGTGCCGCGATCTCCTTTGCGTCGCCGTCCCCAAGTATGGCGCCTATCATCAGACCGAGACCGCGAACCTCCTTTACGTTATTCATTTTCAGGAGTTTTTCCCTGATATATTCGCCCTTTTCGCTTACCCCCCTGAGGAAGCCGCCGTCGGAAACGCGGTTCAGGACCTCGACAGAAGCGGCGCAGGCGACCGGATTTCCGCCAAAGGTGGAGCCGTGAGTACCCGCCGAGAGAACATCACCTGTTTTTTCTCCGCAGATGCAGGCGCCGAACGGCAGCCCGCCGCCGAGACCTTTTGCTGTCGTTATAATATCGGGCGTTATTCCATACTGCTCGCAGCAATAGAACGTCCCCGTTCTTCCTACGCCCGTCTGAACCTCATCTACCAAAAGAAGAATGTCATTCTCGCGGCACAGCTTTTCGATTTCCCGGACAAAAGGCTTTGTAAGAGGATATACTCCCCCCTCGCCCTGAATAAGCTCGATAAAGACAGCGCAAACTTTATCGTTTATCAATGAACGCAGACTATCTGTATTATTTGCCTCGGCATAGACAAATCCCTCGGTAAACGGGAAAAAATAATCGTGAAACGAATCCTGACCTGTCGCCGCGAGAGTTGTAACGGTCCTTCCGTGAAATGAGTTTACAAGTGTAATTATTTTATTGCGCTCTCCGTTATATTTTTCAAAGGCATATTTTCTCGCGGCTTTTATGGCGCACTCATTCGCTTCCGCGCCCGAGTTACAGAAAAATACCTTTGAAAGCCCTGTCAATTCAACAAGTCTCTTTGCAACCTCTATCTGAAGAGGATTGTAATAAAGGTTTGATATATGCTGGATCCTTGCCGCCTGCTCGGATACAGCCCTGACAAGTCCGTCATCGCTGTATCCGAGACAGTTGACGCCGATACCGCTTGTAAAATCTATGTATTCCCTGCCGTCGGCGTCCCGTGCGACAGCGCCCTTGCCCTCAACAAGAGCTACAGGGAATCTTCCGTAGGCAGGAACAAGGTACTCTGCGTCTTCATTTTTTATTGTATCAAAATTCAAAAGTATTCACCTCTATATCAGTAAAACATCGTTCCGATCCCTTCATCGGAGAAAAGCTCTATAAGAATCGAATGCGCGATCCTGCCGTCGATAATGTGCGCGCGTTTTACGCCGCGCCTTACGGCTTCCACACAGCAGTCGACTTTCGGGATCATGCCTCCCGATATTATTCCCTCACGCTTTAAGGACGGCACATCGCTCACATTAACTATTGGGATCAGAGTGTTTTCATCATCTTTGTCCCTTAAAAGTCCCCGTATATCAGTCATAAGAATCAGCTTGACCGCTCCGAGCTTCGCGGCAATCTGTGCGGCGGCAAGGTCAGCGTTGACGTTGTAAACATCTCCGTTATATCCTCCCGCGACAGTCGCGAGGATCGGAATATATCCGTTGTTTATGGTATTGACTATAACCTCCGTGTTTACCTCCGTTATTTCACCGACATAGCCGAGATCCTCTGATGTGATGAGCTTTTCAGCCATCAGCATTCTGCCGTCAAGTCCGCAGAGCCCCAGAGCCTTGCCTCCGTGCTGCTCGAGAAGGTGAACAAGATTTTTATTTACTTTGCCCGCGAGAACCATCTGGACTATATCAATAGTTTCCTCGTCAGTGACACGTAGTCCTTTTGCAAATTTGCTTTCCTTGCCTGTCTTTTCCAGCATTTCGGTGATTTCGGGACCGCCGCCGTGAACAAGCACAACATTAACTCCGACAAGCTGCATGAGAACAATATCGCTCATAACAGCCTCTTTCAGCTCCGGGGCAATCATAGCGTTGCCGCCGTATTTCACGACAATCGTCTGACCCGCGTATTTTTGAATATACGGCAGAGCCTGAACCAAAACCTGTGCCCTGTCTGCATTGGAAATCCTATACATTAACTCTCACTCCGTATTTATATTTTTTATGCCGCAGTATAAAAATCAGGTGCGGTAGTCCCCGTTTATCCTGACATACTCGTATGTCAGGTCGCAGCCGTATGCCTCCGCCATGCCGTCGCCGTCATTAAGCTCAATGATTATGTTTATCTCGTCCTCGACAAGTATCTTTTTAGCCGTTTCCTCGGAAAAATCTATTCCCGCGCCGTTTTTGCAGACATCAATTCTGCCCGCTTTTGACTCAAAGCTGACATCGACCTTATTTATATCGACATCACAGCCCGAATAGCCTATAGCGCATAGAACCCTGCCCCAGTTGGCGTCCGCGCCGAACATAGCCGCCTTTAACAGACTTGAGCATACAACTGTCTTTGCTACGCCCTTGGCGTCATTTTCCGTCTTTGCGCCGCTTACCCTCGCGACAAGAAGCTTTGTGGCGCCCTCACCGTCCTTAGCCATTTCTCTCGCGAGCTTGCGGCAAAGTTCCGTGAGCGCTTCCGTAAATTTATAATAATCCTCATTTTCAGCGGCGATCTCATTATTACCCGCGAGAGCCGAAGCCATCACGGAAAACATATCGTTTGTTGACGTATCGCCGTCAACGCTAACCATGTTGAACGACTTGTCCGCGGCTTTCTTAACAGCGGTGCCGAGCATATCTGACGATATGGCCGCGTCGGTCGTAATGAAGCAAAGCATGGTAGCCATATTCGGGTGTATCATGCCGCTTCCCTTTGCGATCCCGCCGATACGGACGGGCTTTCCGTCAATCTCGGTTTCAACGGCGAACTCCTTTTTCACTGTATCGGTTGTCATAATGGCGTCCGCGGCGTCTGTCGCGCCGTCTGCCGAAAGCCCCGACACAAGCTCGGGGACAGAGTTTGCGATAGGTTCAACGGGAAGCCTTTGACCGATAACGCCCGTAGATGCGACAATAACGTCCTTCGGATCAATGTTCAGCTCTTCAGCAAGCAGCTCGCAGGTTCTTTCCGCCACCTCTATGCCGTCAAAGTTGCAGGTATTGGCATTGCCGCTGTTGCATATGACAGCCTGAGCAGTACCGTTTGCAAGGTTATTTTGCGTTACAAGGATCGGAGCGCTTTTTACAAGATTAGCGGTATATACGGCAGCCGCCGTACACGGCTTTTCGCAGTATATGAGCGCCAGATCGAGCTTGCATTTGTTTTTTCTGATACCGCAGTGCACACCCGAGGCGGTAAAGCCCATTGGCGCGGTAACAGATCCGTCTATAAATTTAATTGACATTTTTAATCATTCCTTATGTTTTATCGAATCAGAACGCGGGAGGAACTATAACAAGTCCCGCTTTCTCGTCCAGACCGAAAATTATGTTCATATTCTGTATTGCCTGTCCGGCCGCTCCCTTAACCATATTATCAATAGCGGAAACAGCGATAAGCATATTTGTCCTAATATCGACATGGAGAGATATGTCACAGAAGTTTGAATACTTAATATTATGAATATCCGCGTGAGCGCCGTCGGGAAGTAATCTTATGAAGTATTCGTCCTTATAGAAGTCCTCATAAGAGCGGCGGATCTCTTCTTTTGTAACGCCGTCTTTAAGGCGGGCATAGCACGTTGACAGTATACCCCTGTTCACGGGAAGCAGATGCGGAACAAATGTAACCTTGACCTTTTCACCGGAAAGATGCGATAGCGTCTGTTCTATCTCAGGCGTATGTCTGTGCGACGCCGCCTTGTACGCGTGAAAGCCCTCGTTCAGCTCCGGGAAATGACTGCCCTGTGAAAGACCTCTGCCCGCGCCGGTCACACCCGACTTTGAATCTATTATAATGCCGTCTGTAAGGACGAGCTTACAGACTATTGCCGGAGCGAGCGCGAGAGGCGCGCCCGTTGTGAAGCAACCGGGGTTTGATATGATTCTGCTGTCACCGACATTATCCCTGAAAAGCTCCGGAATGCAGTATACAGCCTTCTTATGAAGCTCCTTGTCGGTAAATTCCCCGTTATACCACTGCTTGTAGTCGTCCTCGTTTTCAAGACGGAAATCCGCGCCCAAATCTATAAACGCCTTCCTCGCTTTATCGCACTCGGCGGCAAGCTCCTGTGAAAGTCCGTGAGGAAGCGCGGCAAAAACAACGTCGGATTTATCGACGACCTCATCAGCGTTTTTGCATTCCATATCGCACAGCGTTTTATATGACGGGTAGACGTCTGAGAGCTTCCTGCCCTCAAAGCTCACAGAACTTACGGCGGCGATCTCCGCGTTCGGATGTGTATACAAAAGACGGACGAGCTCGGCTCCCGCATAGCCTGTCGCGCCGATTATCCCTGCCTTTATTTTCATATATGTTTCCCTCTTTCTATCAGTTACTGTCATGCGGCATACGGGGCAAATCTTATATATTCAATAAATAATCCGTATTTTTGTTATCTGTCATATAAGCCCTGTACTGGTCCGCAAATCACAGGCTGTCGATAATTTCCCTTACGCGCCTGACCTGCGACAAAACATTATCGGGAGCAGGTCCGCCGAGAACATTTCTGCCGTTTACGCAGTTTTCAAGGGAAATCGCTTCATAAACACCCTCGTCAAATGTATCGCAGACCTTTTTGTATTCGTCAAGCGGCAGCGTTTCAAGCGTCAGACCCTTGTCTATACAAAGCGCGACAAGCGTGCCCACAGCTTTATAAGCGTCACGGAACGGCAAGCCCTTTTTGACGAGATAGTCGGCGCAGTCAGTAGCGTTGATAAATCCGTCTGCCGCGGCCCTTCTCATGTTTTCGGGAATGGTTTTCATTGTTTCTATCATCGGAGTAAAGGCAGTCAGGCACATTTTCACGGTATCGACAGCGTCAAAAATCGCTTCCTTGTCCTCCTGCATATCCTTATTATAAGCTAGAGCTATGCCCTTCATAACGGTGAGGAGCGTCATTAAATCACCGAACACTCTGCCGGACTTGCCCCTTACAAGCTCGGCAATATCGGGATTCTTTTTCTGCGGCATAATGCTTGAGCCGGTTGAAAACGCGTCGTCAAGCTCTACGAACTTAAATTCCCAGCTGCACCACATGATAATTTCTTCCGAAAAGCGCGACAGATGAACCATAATAATCGAAAGCGCCGACGCAAGCTCCATGCAGAAATCCCTGTCCGAAACACCGTCAAGGCTGTTCTGCGAAATTCTGTCAAAGTCAAGAAGCCTCGCTGTAATCGTTCTGTCAACGGGATAAGTCGTTGCGGCGAGCGCACCGCTTCCGAGAGGCATTTCGTCCATACGGCGATAAGCGGACTCAAGTCTGTCTATATCCCTGAGCAGCATTTCCGCATAAGCCATCAGATGATGACCGAATGTGATGGGCTGTGCTCTCTGGAGATGAGTATATCCGGGCATGACCGCATCGTAGTTTTCCTCCGCCTTGCCGCAAATAACCTTAATAAGCTCCTTGAGCATAGCCTTGATGTTTTGTGTTTCCTTTTTCAAATAAAGCCGTATATCGACCGCGACCTGATCGTTACGGCTGCGGGCGGTGTGAAGTCTTTTTCCCGTGCTGCCCAAACGAGCGGTAAGCTCACCCTCTATAAACGTATGAATATCCTCGGCATTCGGGTCTATCTCAAGCTTCCCGCTTTCAATGTCGGCAAGTATTTCCCGCAGTCCATCGGCAATAAGCCCGGATTCCTTTTTATCAATTATGCCTGCCGTGCCTAACATCTCGGCATGGGCGATGCTGCCCTCAATATCCTCTCTATACATTCTGCTGTCAAATGAAATCGACGAGTTAAAGTCGTTAGTCTTTTTATCTGTTTCCTTGGAAAAACGTCCTGCCCAAAGCTTCACAACGGAACACCCCTCATTTTAAAATAATATTCGGGCGAACACCGCATTTTTTATTAAATACGGTATGCGCCCAAACAAAAATTATATTTTATTACCGCTTAATTATTCAAAACGAAAGCCTTTTTTACCCTGAACCTTTATCGGAAGTCCGAAGAGATTGATGAAGCCCGCGCTGTCCTTCTGGTCGTAAACCTGATCCTCATCAAATGTAGCGATGTCCTCATCATAAAGTGAGAACGGAGATGTGACGCCCGCATCTATTATATTCCCCTTGTAAAGTTTCAGCCTGACATCGCCCGTTACCTGCTCCTGTGTAGAGTCCACGAACGCGGAGAGCGCCTTTCTGAGCGGTGTGTACCACTGTCCGAAGTATACGAGCTCCGCAAAACGTAGCGCGACATTCTGCTTAAAGTGATATGTATCTCTGTCGAGCGTAATCTCCTCAAGCTTGTTGTGCGCGTGATAGAGGATAGTGCCTCCGGGTGTTTCGTAAACGCCGCGCGACTTCATTCCGACAAGTCTGTTTTCCACAAGGTCGACAATGCCGATTCCGTTTGCTCCGCCGAGTTCATTCAGCTTTTTGACAAGCTCAACGCTGCCCGTTTCAACACCGTCAATAGCTGTCGGAATGCCCTTTTCAAAGTGGATAGTTATATATGTGGGTTTATCGGGAGCCTGTTCGGGAGATACTCCCAGCTCAAGGAAACCCTCCTTGTCATACATGGGCTCGTTTGCGGGATCCTCAAGGTCAAGGCCTTCATGAGAAATGTGCCATATGTTCTTATCCTTTGAGTAGTTAGTTTCTCTTGTGATTTTGAGAGGAATATTATGCGCCTCGGCATAGGCGATCTCCTCCTCGCGGGACTTAAGATCCCACTCTCTCCACGGAGCGATGATCTTCATGTCGGGAGCGAACGCCTTTATAGCAAGCTCGAAACGAACCTGATCGTTGCCCTTGCCCGTGCAGCCGTGGCAGATAGCGTCCGCGCCCTCCGCTGCAGCTATCTCTACCAGCCGCTTTGCGATGATAGGACGCGCAAAGGACGTGCCCAAAAGATACTTGTTCTCATAGACCGCGCCCGCCTTAACAGTCGGGAAAACATAGTCTTCTATAAACTCTCTGTTAAGATCCTCGATGTAAAGCTTTGACGCGCCTGATTTCTTTGCCTTTTCCTCAAGACCGTCAAGCTCCGTACCCTGACCGACGTCGCCCGAAACAGCGATAACCTCGCAGTTATCATAGTTTTCCTTGAGCCATGGAATTATGATAGAGGTATCAAGTCCGCCCGAATATGCTAAAACAACCTTTTTAATGCAGCCCATTTTTATAAACCTCCGAAATTAAGTGATAAATATATTATACACTCATTATACAAAAAATCAAGAGTAAATTGCATATTTATACAAATACTATAAAAATCGTTATTTTATATAAAAAGTCACAAATGCGCCGCTATATTTGTCAGATTTAACTAAAAATCAGTGACATTTTCGTATACATTACGGCTAAAGAAAAGTATTTAAAACGCCTTTATGTATAAAATCGGTAAATATGCAATCCTTTATACATTTTGCTTCTCCATAACGGGCAATACGCCGCCGACATCAAAAAGAGTTCTGCCGGAAAGTGAAAGCAGATGTACTCCGTAATTAAGCGCAAAGCCTTTAATATTGCCATAATCTCTATGCGCTTCTATTCTGCCGCAAAACGCCAGAATATCACGCGAAAGCTTTCCGCAGGCGCCGCCTATGAATCCGAAGCCGTAGCCCTCTATCTCAATATCTCCGCTCGATATTTTCAGCGCGTCTATGCCGTTTTTTAAGCAGGCATTGTATATTCCCACGTCGGAGGTGATGACGGCATTATCGGAAACGACAGCTGTTGAACAGCGCGCATAGCCCTGATTTACGTTTATAACAGGCAGATCGTTCCCGAAGTAATTCAGCAGTTCTCCGTCAACAGAGTTTTTTCGGCAAATAATACCCCTTTCCGTGATGACAGCGTTCAGCGCCGTACAACCCGGATATGACCCGACAATATAATTTTCAGACGGGATAACATAAAAGCCCGCGTCCTGAAGTTTTTTGAATAACTCACGGTTATTCCCGGCGCAAATTATATTCTCTCCGCCGAGATGAACAGCGGAAATATCGGCATGATATTTTTCCGCGCCAGCAATATCATAAACAGGCGGCGAGGATATAACGCTCACACCGAGGCGCTCAAGTTCTGTTATAATATCTGTGTATTTTTCTGAAATTATAACCGATGATACAGTACCGTCAGGCAAATTGGGCTTTTCCGTAAAGCTCTGTTCATACACATGACACACTCCTCTAACCCTTTTATATGATATTATTTTATCTGCAATATACGAATGTGTCAATCAATTCTGAGCGCGTCAACAGGATTTAGCTTTGAAGCCTTGAACGCGGGATATATCCCGAAAATTATCCCCGTCACAAGCGAAAATAAAACCGTAAAAATTATTATATCAGCCCGCGCCTCAAGAGCTATTCCAAAAACAGCCGCTCCGATATAAGATACCGCAAGACCGAAAGCAACTCCGAAAAGGCTTCCGCACAATGTAAGCACAGCCGCCTCGACAAGAAACTCCTTAAGTATATCGCCTCTCCCCGCTCCGATAGCCTTTTTAATGCCTATTTCACGCTTTCGCTCTCCTACGGATACGAGCATAACGTTCATTATGCTCAGGCTCGCGACAACGAGAGATACTCCTCCCACCGCGGAAAGTACGATTGTAACTATATTCAGGAGCTGTGACAGTCCGTCCTTTTGCTTTGCCATATTGCTCGAAATGTAGCTGTCGTAATATCCCGTTTCCACCGAAAGCGATTTAACGAGCTTATTTCCGACGGTATCGGGATCGCTTCCGTCGGAAATTTTTACCGCTATCCGGTTAAAGCCGCTCATAGAACACAGTTCCTGCACTGTTGAATACGGCAGATACAAAAATGTCGGTATATACTTTCCCATCATATTTTGCAGCAGTCCGCTTCCCGTTTTAATGACGCCGACGACGTCAAATTCCTCAAAGGTTCCTCCGCATAAAACGGAAATTTTTCTGCCGACGATATTTTTATATCCGAAGTTATCGACGGCATATGCTTCATCGGCAAGGCACACCCTTGCGTTCGCCGTTATATCGCCCTTATTTATAAACCTGCCGTAAAGCAGATTAAGTGAAATAACATCGCCGGCATTAGCGTCGATCCCCCAAAGGAGCGCTTGAGTTTCTTCCCCGTGCAGAGCTATGCTCCCCGTCTGGTATATTACGGGCATAGCATTTTTGACATACGGGGATTTCTTGATAATCGAAAGCTCATTGTCGGATAGCGGAGCGTCCGCGCTGCCGCCCGATGTATCAAGACCTACTGAGATCCCTCCCATACCCAGCCCGTCAAGCTCCGCGCTGACGGCTGTGGTTCCGCATTGAGATATGTTGCTGATTATAACAACAGCGGCAACACCTATCGCGATGCCGATAACGGTAAGCAGGCTTCTGCCCTTTTTTCTCGTAAGGCTCCTTACAGCACAGCGAAACGCCTCCGTCATTTTTTTTCACCGCTTTCGATATGGATAGACTGAATATTTCTGTCCGACAACTGTGAAATATCCTTTATTATTTTATCTCCGCTCTCTATTCCGTTCTTTATCTTAGCACCTTCGGAAAGTTCGCTTTGAACGGTCACATATTCCTTTTCGGCTCTTCCGTTTATAAATTTATATACATAATCTCCGCCGCTGTCGCTTCCTACAGCCTCATACGGGATAACCACCGACGAGTTATCCGATGATACCACTATCGAACATTTCGCCGTATAGCCCCGCTTAATATCCTTGTCGGGGTTCTCAACCCTGACGTCAACGGCGACTGTGGTTTCACGTCCTGTTTCCGCTACAGTTTCCTCCGCTTCGTCGGCTATAGAGATAACTTTGCCTGTATAAACCTTATTGAATGCTGTCCCCGTGATAGTCGCCCTCTGCCCCTTCTTTACTTTTGAGATCTGTGTTTCGTTTATATTCAGCTTGACTGATAACCCTGACTTATCCGTTATTGTCAGCAGCTCGCCGCCTCTTTTTACAATATCCCCTTTTTTTACCTTCAGAGATGTCACCGTTCCGCTCTCGGGGGCGGTTATAGCTTTGTACTCGGCATCGTCCGCATCATAATTTTTATACGCGTCAATAAGTCCTGAAATGCTGTCCATATCTATGCTTGCGGGCATAGTGACGGCTATCGCGTTAAAAAGCCCGTCACCCTTTTTAACACTGCTGTTTTCCCTGACAAACGCTTCAGAAATAATGCAGTCATAGCCGGCTCTCACTGTTTTTTGACCTGTATAGCCGATTTTGCCGGTAGACTGTACTATTTCGTCGGACCGCGTCTTTGTCACACTGAAAATATCCACCACGGGAGTAGACGACTTGATGTATTCACCGACAGAAAAAATCGCCGCCGCTGCCAGCACAGCCGCAGAAAAAAGAAGCAAATATTTTTTCATTCTCAAAAAAATTCCCCCAATCAGAAATAATACCGCATAAGGTATTATTTGAGCCGGGGAATTGAATTATTTTATGAAAATTTTTCTTATGGTTATTTTCGTATAAATATCGCCTTTGAGAACACTCTATATTATCGGGAGGTAATACAATGGCTTTAATACCATGCAGCGATAACTGTATATATCAGGAGGACGGCTACTGCCGCCTTGATGTATATCCTATAATCACTAATAACGCAAACGACTCATGCGCTCATAAGATCGAACGCGAGGACACGGCTTCACGCGGAACAGACAGCGTTGAAAGCGTCACGGACGCTCCTGACTCCGACAACCTCAATGTTTGAATCCTTCGGAAGATTTATAGTATCGAGATTATGCTTCGGAAGAATACATCTGCGAAAACCAAGACGAGCCGCTTCCTTAACCCTCTCCTCAGCGTGCGACACGGAACGTATTTCGCCCGTCAGTCCTATCTCTCCAAACGCAAGCGTGTCATCGGGGACAGCTATATCCTTGAGGCTGCTTACGAGAGCCATCGCGACCGGCAGATCAACCGCAGGCTCGTCCAGCTTCAGACCGCCGACAACATTTATATATGTGTCAAGATTTGAAAAGTAAAAGCCCGCCCGCTTTTCGAGAACGGCGAGGAGCAGCGACATTCTGTTGTAGTCAAAGCCCGTACACATACGGCGCGGATTTCCAAAGCCTGTCGCGGTCGCCAAACCCTGTATCTCCGCAAGTATGGGACGAGTACCCTCAATGACGCAGGCAACACACGTCCCCGGAACATTCTTCGGTCTGCCCGACAGAAGCATCTGCGAGGGATTTTCAACCTCTGAAAGACCCCTGTCGCCCATGCTGAAAACTCCGATTTCGTTTGTTGAGCCGTAGCGGTTTTTAACAGCCCTGAGTATTCTGTATGACATCTGCCTGTCACCCTCAAAGTAAAGAACGGTGTCAACGATATGCTCAAGCACCTTAGGTCCCGCGATAGCCCCGTCCTTGTTGACATGACCGACGATTATCACGGGTATCTCGAGCGTTTTCGCGGTTCTCATCAGTATATTTGTACATTCCCTGACCTGTGTAACACTTCCGGGCGAGGAGTTAAGTTCTGTGAAATTCATCGTTTGTATAGAGTCAACCATAACTATATCAGGCTTTTCGGAGCGAATATATTCCACGGCGGCTTCTACGTCGGTTTCTGTCAGAATATAGAGATTTTCGGAATTTATGTTCAGTCTTATTGCCCTGAGCTTTATCTGCCTCCGTGATTCCTCACCCGATATATAGAGTATCTTCAGCATTTTGCCGAGATGGTTGCATATCTGGAGCAGTATGGTTGACTTGCCGATACCGGGATCTCCGCTGAGCAAAACGAGCGAACCCTTTACTATGCCTCCTCCGAGGACCCTGTCGAGCTCCTTTGAGCCTGTGAAATATCTCTGCTCGTCATCTGTTGATATTTCATTTATCTGCATTGGTTTAGAACAGCTTGAGCTTATTCTCCTTTCGGGCTTGACCGTGCCCGCCCTTGGGGCTTCTCTTACTTCCTCGGTAAATGTATTCCACTCGCCGCAGGACGGACACTTTCCGTACCATTTTGCGCTTTCAAAGCCGCATTCGGAGCATACATAAAGACTTTTAACCTTTCCCGCCAAATTTATCACCTGTTATTTCTGTATTCGAGTATCCCGCAATATATCGCGAACGCCATCTTGCTTTTATATTCCTCATCGGAAAGCATTTTTGCTTCCTTTGTGTTTGAAAGAAAGCCGCACTCTACGACGACTGACGGAACAGTCGTTTTATTGAGCAGATATATGCCGCTTCCAGCTTTTTTCAGTTCCCGATTGTTATCCTGCTGAATAAGTCCCGTAACGGACTTCCGTATACTCTCCGCCAAATCCTTGCTTTTTTCGTTATTTACCGAGTAAAACATCTGCGCGCCGCTGTACTTTCCGTCCTCGAATTTATTCTGGTGTATACTGACGAGAACATTGTTTTTACCGCTGTTCGCTATCTCCACACGGTTTTTAAGGTCGGACACCTTTTTCTCGCGTATCGTGCCTGCGGAAGTATCATATATCGACAGGTCGCTGTCACGAGTCATCTTGACGGCTATTCCCGAAGCGCGGAGCATATCTCTGAGCCTGAGGGAAATATCGAGATTTATATCTTTTTCAAGCAGCGAGTTCGCTACTGCCCCGCTGTCCTCTCCTCCATGGCCGGGATCTATTATCACGATAAATTCGTCCTCCGAAACGTCAGCGGTCGCCGCCTCGTCAGCAACCGTTCCAAACGCGTTGAAAATCAAAAATCCAAACAGAAAAATTCCTATCAGTGTAGACGAATACATCAGATACACCTTTAATCTTTCCAAGCAAAATCACCTCTTCGGTAATATTTATGCCGAAAAGAGCTTGTATAGAAGTATGATTTTCAGCAGTTATTCATTATCCGATTTATCTCCCGTCCGGTAATTCAGCCCGGGCGGCTTGAGTGCTTGCGACCGTTCGGACGTTCCCCGCCGCCTGAGCTGAAATCAATTTTTGCAGTAGTATACCATGTTGTTTGACAGATTTATTTTCTCTATTCCATCGCCGTCCGATTCGACAAACGTTCCGTGTATTTCCTCTCCGTCAAGAAGATATATTATTCCCTTTCCGCGTGGAACCCCGTCAATAAAGTTCCCGGTAAATCTATGGTCACTGTATAACATCGTACCCTTTCCGCTCGGCTTGCCGTTAATGAGTTTCCCGGTATATTGCCCGTTGTTTACAGGAGCCTCCACAACATAGCCTGTACCGTACCTGTACATATCATATTCGCCGTTCGCAAGCTTATCGCATTTCGGGAGCCGCTCCATATCGCGAAGTATAACGCTCATGCTCTTTTGCGGACTGCCGTTTTTAAATATTCCCTCAAAGCTCTTTTCGCCAAACGGAGTGAAGCTTGCGCCAAATCCGTCACGCTTGCCGTTTCTGACGTTTCCGTCATACATAAGCCCGCCCGTTTCGGAATACTCCCTCATATACGCGAGCTCCCCGGAATCGTAGATACACTCGCGAACTATCCTTCCTTTAACTATTTCGTTTACTCTTCCGTGCTTTTTGCCGTTTTTAAACATACCCGCGCTCGATACCGCGCCATTTGCATATGTTATGCCGCAGCCGTTGTATCTGTTTTCCGAAAACATTCCTCGATAGGCAATAGAGCCGTTGACGTATTCACAGCCGCAGCCCTCTCTTTTGCCGTCGATAAAGGAGCCGGCATATACGAGAAACTTATCGTCATACTGTCTGCCCTCGCCTGAGTAAACGCCGTTTACAAATTCTCCGTCATAGACCTTTTTACCGTCAACATATTCAGTTCCGCGACCCCAGCGTCTGCCGTTTTTCCATTCTCCGTAATAAAGCATCTCGCCCTCCGGGCTGTATTCGGACATAACGCCTGTCGCCTCGCCGTTCGAGAAGCGTCCCTCATAGTACGAGCCGTCGTCATTATAAACTCTGCCGTTGCCGCTTAAGAGGTTATTTGAGAAAAGCCCTTCATAGACAAGTCTGCCGTTTTTATCATATTGCCGTCCTTTTCCCTCCGCGGCGCCATATTTAAATTCGCCCTCGATAAAGCCTCCGTCAGACAAGTAAAGTGTTCCGCGGCCGTTGTACCTGCCGCCCCGCCATTCGCCCTTATAGCGTATCGTGCCGTCGGGATTGTATTCTATGCCACTGCCGGAACGCTCGCCGCCGAGCATTTCACCGCTGTAAAGCAGTTCGCCGGACGGAGTGAACAACGTGCCTCTGCCTGAAAATTCGCCGTCATTATAGATACCGACCACAATGTTCTCTCCGACCATCATAATGCCGGCGCCATCTCTTTTGCCATTCTTGTATTTTCCGAAATATTTTAAATCGCCATTCGGAGTGAAGCTTGCCCCCGCGCCGACGGGATTATCTTCGTGCCATTTTCCTGTATAGCACGCCCCGTCAGGCGAGTACGCGGTCCCCAAACCCTCGCGTTTGTTGTCTTTCCAACTGCCCGCAAAGCAGAGCTTGCCCGACTTGTAGTAGTACGCTCCAAAGCCGCTGCGCTTGTCATTCCTGTACATACCCTCATACGCGGTAGTACCGTTCTCCATAGTGGTTCTGCCTCTGCCGTCACGCATATCGTCCGTCAGCTCGCCATAGTAAAAGTATTTGTCATTTTCGGTTTTTATTTCCTTTTTCGGAATGTTCTCATAAGGGCATTCCGAGGCAAAAGAGCAGAGAGTTTCCCTGAGAGTCTGCGGTATGACCTGCTCGTAAACATAAGGCTTTTCATCATTCGGCGTCGGACTGCCATATCGCGCGGCGCCGTTATTGCCTTTTTCCGCGACGGAAGCTATGAACTCCTCATCGGGCTCAAGCTCAAAAACGCTGTCGTCTATGCCGGGGATAGTGTGTCCGCCTTCATCGGCTATCTCCACGTCAGATCCGTTGTCCTTTTTATCCTCAGTATCACCGCGACTATCCTTACTTGAGAATACCGGGAAAGCATTTCCGGACATTCCCTTTTTCGGGGAATCCGCTTCAGAGCCGCTGCTGCCGCCCTTTCTGTCGTCAGGCGCGGCGGCGGAAACATTAACGTGCTTAATGCTGTCGCTCTCTGTTTTGTCGATTGAAAAGGAGGATTTTATTTTCCCGGGAATCTGCTCCCCGGGTTCATCTTTTAACAGATCTTTTAGCGCAGCCGATCTGGCATCTATTTCCTCCTTAGTGCAGTAGTAGAAAGTGCCGGACTTGGTTTTGCACAGCACCTCGGGTTCGCCGGAAACAGCGTTTAGCCGCGAAGTCAAATCCTTATCCGTAAGCTCTGTAAACGGATACAGTGTTTCCTCATGTCCTGTTCCGCTCTTTATCAGCACGAAAATATTATTTTCGACAGAAGGCGTAAGAATGAGATACGGTATAACCTTATTGTCGGTATTAAAATACTCCGCTCTGAGTAAAATATGCTCACGAGTGAAAAATGTTTTCTTTATAAGTTTTTTTGATTTGTCAAAGGTTTCGACTCTATAGCCGCCCTCACAAAGGACGGAGCGTTCACACTGAATATCCTCGCAAAACTTCTTCCACTTAAGCATCTGATCTGTTTCCATTGTATAAGAAAACTTATAGGTAATGTCGCCGCTTTTCACAGTTAGCCGTCCCTTTACGCGTTTCCCCGTTTCAAAAAACTTCTTTCTGACGTCGTAAAGAGCGTCCGAGGAATCGGCTTTTTCAAGCTCAAGATTGTATATCGAATAAATAATGTCATCACTCGACGGAGCTTTTCTCAGTTCATATTCCATTTATTTCAATTCCTTTCGGAGTATTAAGGCAGCAGAAAGCCTTTGTATACATTGTTATCATATCATAAATATCACTTTTTTACAATAAGTGATAAAATTTTCATTTATTATTTTCAGAAAACACAGCCATAAAAATAACTTCTCGATGTTTTCTGTACATTTCGGGAAAAGTGTGATATAATCTATTTCATTGCAAAAAGAGCTTGTTCAAGAGGTGAAAAACTTGTCCGATTTTATATTGCATTCCGATTATAAGCCTACGGGCGACCAGCCTCAGGCGATTGACGCGCTTTGCAGGGGCCTTGAAAGCGGCAAGCGTGAGCAGACGCTTATGGGCGTCACGGGTTCGGGCAAGACGTTTACAATGGCGAATGTTATAGCGAGAATGAACCGTCCTACGCTTGTTCTCGCGCACAATAAAACGCTCGCGGCACAGCTCTGCAGCGAGTTTAAGGAGTTTTTCCCCGAAAACGCCGTTGAATATTTTGTGAGCTATTATGACTACTATCAGCCCGAGGCGTATATACCCTCTACCGATACCTATATAGAAAAAGACTCGGCTGTAAACGATGAGATAGATAAGCTGCGCCACTCCGCGACTTCGGCTCTTTCCGAGCGCAGAGATGTTATTATAGTTTCGTCTGTTTCATGTATTTACAGTTTGGGAAACCCGATAGATTACCGCACGATGGTAATATCTCTCCGCCCGGGCATGGAGAAAAGCCGTGACGAGCTTCTCAAAAAGCTTGTCGAGCTTCAATATGAAAGAAACGATATAAACTTTACCCGCAATAAATTCCGTGTGAGGGGCGACGTCGTGGAAATATTTCCGTCAGCCTCCGATGAAAATATTATCAGGGTTGAATTTTTCGGAGATGAAATAGACAGAATAACGGAGATAAACGCGCTCACGGGCGAGGTAAAGGCAAATCTAAAGCACGTTGCGATTTATCCCGCGTCGCATTATATCGTCCCTAAGGATAAGATGGAAGCGGCTATTTGCGAAATTGAACGTGAGCTTGAGGAGAGAATCAGGTTCTTTACCGACAGGGGCAAACTGCTTGAGGCGCAGCGCATTGAACAGAGGACAAGATACGATATAGAAATGCTTAGGGAAATAGGCTTCTGCACCGGCATAGAGAACTACTCACGCGTGCTTGCGGGCAGAAAACCGGGGAGCAGGCCTTTTACGCTTCTCGATTACTTTCCGAAGGATTACCTGCTCTTTGTTGACGAATCCCATGTTACGCTTCCGCAGGTCCGCGGAATGTACGCGGGCGACCGCGCGAGAAAGGAAAGCCTTATTGAATACGGATTTCGTCTGCCGAGCGCGCTTGATAACCGCCCGCTGAATTTTGACGAATACTATGAGCATATAAATCAGGTGATATTCGTCAGCGCGACCCCGGGAGATTTTGAAAGGGAAAAGTGTGACGAGATCGTCGAACAGGTCATTCGTCCTACCGGGCTGCTCGACCCGCTCGTCACAGTCAAACCCACAGAGGGACAGATGGACGACCTAATATCCGAGATAAACATCAGAACCGCCAAAAATCAGCGTGTGCTTGTCACAACGCTTACTAAGAAAATGGCCGAGGATCTGACCGATTATTTGACGACTATGGGTATAAGGGTCAGGTATATGCACCACGATATTGATACAGTCGAGCGCATGGAGATCATTCGTGATCTGCGCCTCGGTGAGTTTGACGTACTTGTCGGTATAAACCTTTTGCGCGAGGGACTTGATATACCGGAGGTTTCTCTCGTTGCTATCCTTGACGCGGATAAGGAGGGCTTCCTGCGCAGCGACCGCTCCCTAATACAGACAATAGGCAGAGCCGCAAGAAATGCCGAGGGCGAGGTCATAATGTATGCAGACGAGGTAACACGCTCAATGGAAACGGCAATATACGAAACCGAGCGCCGCCGCAGGATTCAGCGGGAATATAACGAAGCCCACGGCATAGTTCCCAAAACAATAACAAAAAAGGTAAGCGATATTCTCGAAATATCGACTCATGCCGATGACGGCAAAAAGTCCAAAAAGAAGCTGTCTAAGGCTGAAAAAGAAAAGCTCATCGAGCAGCTTACTAAGGAAATGAAGTCTGCGGCAAAGCTTCTTGAATTTGAGCATGCGGCATATCTGAGGGATAAAATAAAAAAGCTCAGAGAGGGGTAAATCCCCGGTAAATTCAGTATGACATTTAAAGTGAGGAAAAGAAATTGGCAAAGAAAGATACACAGGCATACGGTAATGAAAGTATATCATCTCTGAAAGGAGCGGACAGGGTACGAAAGCGCCCCGCAGTCATTTTCGGCTCGGACGGCATAGAAGGCTGTCAGCATTCGGTGTTTGAAATTCTGTCAAACTCCATAGATGAAGCGCGCGAGGGGTACGGAAATAAAATAATAATAACACGATATGCCGATAAATCGATCGAGATCGAGGACTTCGGGCGAGGTATTCCCGTTGATTACAATAAAAACGAGGAGCGGTTCAACTGGGAGCTTGTTTTCTGCGAACTTTACGCGGGCGGCAAGTTCAATAACAACGACGCGGAAAGCTATGAATATTCCCTCGGACTGAACGGTCTCGGTCTTTGCTCAACACAATATTCGTCCGAATATATGGACGTCGATATTCGCCGTGACGGAGAGCGGTTCACTCTGCATTTTGAGCATGGCGAAAACGTCGGCGGTCTGAAACGTGAAAAATATTCCAGAAGGGATACGGGTACAAGAATACGCTGGCGCCCGGACCTGCAGGTTTTTACGGATATTGATATAAGTAAGGATTATTACATTGACACAATAAGGCGTCAGGCGATAGTCAACGCCGGAGTTACATTTGTTTTACGCAATCAGGTCGGACGCGAATTTGAAACGACAGAGTTCAAATATGAAAACGGAATCACCGACCACGTCACTGAGCTTATCGGTGATAACGGTATGACACAGGTTCAGACTTGGCAGACGGAACGCACCGTAAGGGATAGGGACGACAAGCCGGAATACAGAGCCAAAATAAATGTCGCACTGGCGTTTTCCAACAAGGTGAGCCGCACGGAATATTATCATAATTCAAGCTGGCTTGAGCATGGGGGCGCGCCCGACAAAGCCGTGAGAAACGCCTTTGTATATCAGATAGACGCGTATCTCAAGCAGAACTCAAAGTACACAAAAAATGAAAGCAGGATAACCTTTTCCGATGTGGAGGATTGTCTTGTAATAGTTATATCCTCATTCTCAAGCATAACCTCATATGAGAACCAGACCAAAAAGGCTATTACAAACAAGGGCATTCAGGACGCTATGACGGAATTTCTGCGCCATCAGCTTGAGATATACTTCATAGAGAATCCGCTCGACGCGGAAAAGATAGCAAATCAGGTTTTAATAAACAAGCGCAGCCGTGAGGACGCCGAAAAAACAAGGCTTAATATAAAGAAAAAGCTCACAGGCAATATGGATATGACGGGCAGGGTCGCAAAGTTTGTGGACTGCAGAAGCAGGGACGTTGAAAAGAGAGAGGTCTTTATAGTTGAGGGAGATTCCGCTCTCGGCGCCTGCAAGCAGGCTCGCGACCCCGATTTTCAGGCTATTATCCCCATAAGGGGTAAAATCCTTAACTGCCTGAAAGCGGACTATGACAAGATATTCAAAAACGAGATAATAACCGACCTTTTAAAGGTCCTCGGCTGCGGAGTGGAGGTCAAGTCTAAGGCGAACAGGGACTTGTCGTCGTTCGATCTGAACAGTCTGCGCTGGTGCAAGGTCATTCTTTGTACAGATGCCGATGTCGATGGCTTTCAGATCAGAACGCTTCTGCTAACTATGCTTTACCGCCTCACACCGACGTTGATCGAGGAGGGAAAGGTATATATTGCCGAGTCGCCGCTGTATGAGATAAATACAAAGGACGAGGTGTACTTCGCATATACGGAATCCGAAAAAGAGGAATTTATCAGGAAAATAGGCGATAAAAAGTTCACTGTCCAGCGTTCAAAGGGATTAGGTGAGAATGAGCCGGATATGATGAGCCTTACAACCATGAATCCCGCTACGCGCAGACTGATAAAGGTCATGCCCGACGACGCGCAGAAGACGAGCGAAATATTCGATATACTTCTCGGTGATAATCTTAACGGAAGAAAGGAATACATTATCGAGCACGGCGCGGAGTATATTGATAATATAGACGTAAGCTGACAGCTCAGTAACATAATTTTAAAAAAACTATGGTCACAAACGAGCGCCTGATATATGAAAGGTATGATATATAAAATATGGCAAGAAAGAAGAAATCCTCTCCCTATACCGTCCCTAAGCCGCACGGATACATCGCGGGAGCAGGTGAGATAGTAGAACAGAAGATAGCCTCGACTATAGAGGAAAACTATATGCCCTATGCCATGAGCGTTATTTTGTCGAGAGCCATTCCTGAGATAGACGGCTTTAAACCCTCGCACAGAAAGCTGCTGTATACTTCTGCGTGAATATCTTGCATGTGTTTGATGAAATCTTTAGTTCCTTCACAAACCCGAGAGGAGGTATTGAGGGGAGATAAATCAATGGGAACTTTGG
>CAYLOD010000003.1:10264-13444 GCA_964385235.1 uncultured Clostridium sp. | reverse complement strand
TGATATGGCATGGGCGGCGTCAAGATATACGGAGGCGCGGCTTGATCCGATCTGCGAGGAGCTTTTCAGAGATATTGACAAGGATACCGTTGACTTCGCGGATAACTATGATAATACATTAAAGGAGCCCACGCTTTTGCCCGCGGCTTTTCCATCTGTACTTATCAACGCGAACACGGGTATCGCCGTCGGTATGGCAAGCTCCATCTGCCCGTTTAATCTCCGTGAGGTATGTGAAACGACGATAGCCCTCATGCGCGACGAAAACCACGATATTTCATCGACCCTGATAGCGCCGGACTTCCCCGGCGGCGGTCAGATAATTTATGATAAGAAAATCATTGACGAGATTTACCGCACAGGCCGGGGCAGTATAAAGGTTCGTTCGCGATACAGCTATGACAAGCTTGAAAACTGCATTGATATTACAAGTATTCCTCCGACGACGACCTTAGAGGTCATAATAG
Organism: uncultured Clostridium sp.; assembly: GCA_964385235.1. Taxonomy (GTDB): domain Bacteria; phylum Bacillota; class Clostridia; order Oscillospirales; family Acutalibacteraceae; genus Pseudoruminococcus. Next base: position 12,977 of record CAYLOD010000003.1, on the reverse strand, counting down.
AAAAGGTCATAGACCTCGTAAAGCTCGGAAAAATCAAAGAGATAGCCGACATAAGAGATGAAACGGGTATAGACGGTCTTAAAATCACGATAGACCTGAAGCGCGGCGCGGATCCCGACAAGCTTATGAAAAAGCTGTATAAGATGACTACGCTTGAGGACAGCTTCTCGTGCAATTTTAATGTACTTATAGCCGGTGTACCGCGCGTTATGGGGGTACGGGAACTTCTGGACGAGTGGACTGCGTTCCGCATTGAATGTGTAAAACGCAGGACGCATTTTGACCTTCATAAAAAGGAGGATAAGCTCCATCTTCTCAAGGGGCTTGAGAAGATACTGCTCGATATTGACAAGGCTATAAGGATAATACGCGAAACCGAGGAGGAAGCCGATGTCGTGCCTAACCTCATGATAGGATTCGGTATAGACGAAACACAGGCTGAATATGTCGCGGAGATAAAGCTGCGGCACCTGAACCGTGAATATATAATTAAGCGCACACAGGAAACCGAAAGCCTTGAAAATGACATAACCGAGCTTAGGGCCATAATAGCGAGCAAAACCAAGATAAAGAATATCATAATCAAGGAGCTTACATCAATAGCCGAGAAATACGGCCAGCCGAGAAAAAGTATGATTATCTACGCTCAGGATATAGTAGATGAAGATGTGGTCGAGGAAATACCCGACTATCCTGTCAACCTTTTCTTTACGCGTGAAGGATATTTTAAGAAAATAACTCCGCTTTCGCTGAGAATGGGCGGTGAGCAGAAACTCAAAGATGACGACTTTATAACCCAGTCGCAGGAATCAATGAACAATACCGACCTGCTGTTCTTCAGCGACAGGGCGCAGGTGTATAAGACAAAGGCTTACGAATTTTCCGACACAAAGGCAAGCGTGCTCGGCGAATATATCCCCGCAAAGCTCGGAATGGACGAGGGCGAAAACGCAATTTATATGGTCGCGACCACCGACTACACGGGGTATGTATTCTTCTTCTTCGAGAACGGAAAGGCCGCGAAGGTAAATCTTAAAGCATATGAAACCAAAACAAACCGTAAAAAGCTTACGGGCGCATACAGCGACAGGGAAAAGCTTGCCGCGATAGTATTTGTGAATGACGAGGACAGCGAAATTCTCATGAAATCCTCATCAGGCCGAATGCTTCTGCTCCATACAGGCGCTGTCACCTCAAAGACCACAAGGAATACTCAGGGTGTTGCCGTATTTAAGCAGAGGAAAGGACACAGGGTAATATCCGCCGAGCCTTACCTCGAGGGTATGCTCCAAACACCGAACAGATATAGAACCAAGACGCTGCCGTCGGCGGGCTTTATGCCGGCGGCCGGAGAAACATCAGGCGAACAGCTTAAGTTTTAAAAGCGCAAAGTTACAGCTTCACTCAGGGAAAATCTCCTTGAGTGAAGCTTTTTTTATCAGGATATTTGCTTTCGCTTATTTTACAGTCAAGGCGCGCCGGAGCTGACGCCGCTAAAGCTCACCCGGGGCGGCAAAAACCGGCTGTATCTGCCTGCCGGAGAGCGCGGCCTCTATTGTTTCGGGAATCATTTCAAAATGCGCTACAAGAGATTTGGGCTTTTTTGTGGGGGCGTCCTGAGAAAGCGGAACAAAAAAGACGTGCCGCGTATTGAGCATTCTGCCGATGCTTTGAGCAGAGGCGCCGAGCGCGTCATTGGTCGCGATAGCTAATACGAGTGGCTTTTCCTGACGGAGATGCGACTTTGCCGCCATGGTCACAGGCGTGTCCGTTATTCCGTAAGCAAGCTTTGAAACCGTGTTGCCTGTGCATGGAGAGATAATCATAATATCCGTTATTCCCTTGGGACCGATAGGCTCCGCGTCCTTTACGGTCAATATGATCTTCCGTTTTGTTTTAGCTTCAATTTCTTCGATAAAGTCATGCGCTTTGCCAAATCGTGTATCCGTCGTTGCAGCATTATATGACATGATCGGGAGCACGTCATAGCCCGCGGCTATAAGCGCGTCTATCTGAGGGATTGCCCGTGAAAAGGTGCAGAAGGAACCGCACATGGCATATCCCACGGTTTTGCGTGTCACCGTAAATCCTCCTCTGTTATATTATAAACAGCGTTCTTTATGATTTCACCCGCGGCTCGCGGCGCAACACGTCCGGGCAGGGAGAGCGCGCGCACAGCCCGTATACCCAAGCGTTCACAAGCCTCAAGATCCACCCCGCCCGGCAGAGAAGCCAAGTCAATAATTATCGTGCCGGCAGACGCGGGCACAACCCGCGCAAGTGTGCGCGAATCAAAAATCATAAACGGAACTGTATTAAATATCAAGTCAAACTGAGCGAGGCTTTTCGGTAAGCGCGAAAGCTCTCCGGTATTCAGCGGCGTCATGCCTGCCGCACGAATGTACGCCATATCACTCTTTTTTCTCGCGCTGACGTATACCTCCGCGCCGATTCCCTTAAGCATAGAGGAAAGGACACGCCCGATCCTCCCATAGCCGGCCACAAGACAGCGTGAGCCGTTTATTGTTCCGGTGTATTCACGCATAGCGCATTCGATAGCTCCCTCACTTGTCGGGACGGCGTTCATGACGGCAAAATCCTCACGCATTGAGTAATCAAAAACGAGGCTCGAATTCCATAGAGCGCTTGTCGAAAGCAAACGCTCCTTCATTCCGCAAAACGCTAACCTTTGCGCTGCTTTTTGTCTTCCCGG
>CAYLOD010000003.1:0-10254 GCA_964385235.1 uncultured Clostridium sp. | reverse complement strand
AAAACCTTTTTCCCTGTACATAGTCGTGCGAATGTATCGTCAAGTATTATCGAGCCTTTTCCAAACGGTGTATTAAGGGTAATTCCGTCCTTTGTCACAGGCAGCGGAAGAATGATGGTATCCGATTTCCTTACAGCTTTTCTGACATCAGGCTCTTCAAAAGAAAATTCGACACCGCATTCCTCAAAACACGAAGCATATACTGTATATCCATCATTTGCGATAGCCTGAGCACAGTAAAGCTGCCGCAAATCTCCTCCGATAACACAAAAAACATTGTTGCTTAACAAGAAAATTACCTCCCGCAATTTTACTTGATAGTACATACTATGACGAGGAAAAATTAAGGTGTCAAAAGCCGTTTAAATTTATCGCGGCGGGGAAATCGCCTATCCCTTGTCAAATCTTTTTTTGAGATCCTCGAGTGCTTTTTTCTCGATGCGGCTGACATATGATCGTGATATATTGAGCTTTTTCGCGATCTCACGCTGTGTCAGAGGATCGTGCCCGTTAAGTCCGTACCGCAGCGTTATTACAAGCCTTTCCCGCGGAGTGAGTACCTCGTAAATGTATTTTTGCAGCTTTTCGCTTTTAAGTTTGATGTCAATATCATCTACAAAGTCGTCATCCGCAGATATAATATCCATTAAAGTCAGCTTGTTCCCGTCGCTGTCCGAATCTATCGCGTCGTCAAGCGATATATCCTGAGATGACTTCTTGCCGTTTCTGAAATACATCAGAACCTCGTTCTCGATACACCTTGAGGCATAGCTTGAAAGGCGGATATTTTTGTCCGGATCAAAGGTGTTTACCGCCTTTATAAGCCCGATAGTACCGATTGAAACAAGCTCGTCGGTATCACTGCATGAAGCGTAGTATTTTTTGGCTATATGCGCGACAAGACGCAGATTGTGCTCGACAAGCTTATTTCTCGCGTTAATATCTCCGTTTTTCCATTTTATCAGGTATTCACGCTCCTCCCTGGCTGACAGCGGCTTCGGAAAGGATCCGCCGCCGGTAACATGAAGAATGAAAAACGTTGAAAACTGATTAAATAATCTTAGTATAAAGTCAAGCATAACGCGCCTCCGCATGAAAATGTTCAGTAATAATCTTTATGCGGGGATAAAAATTTTTTGCTTGTCTGTTTATAATTTTGATAATTTGTAAGAAATTGCGAATGATAATAAAAGCACCGCATGATTCAGCATAAAGCTCACGCGGCGCTGTGCAGGAAAAGCATTAAACCGGGATTATCCCCGGCTGAGGCTTTAAAATAATTTTCAGTAAATATCTTATTAAGGAGATAATGCAGATGAAAAAAAAGCTTGTTGCGATTTTAACTATGGCACTTCTCACGGTTAGCCTTGCCGCCTGCGGAAACGGTAACAACGGCGGCAGTGCGTCATCGGATACAAACAGCACGTCAAGCGGCAGCGGAACTAACAGCGTAACCGATAACGGAACGGGCGGCAGCACAAATAACGGCGGAACAAATAACGGAACAGTCACCGACGGAAACGGTTTCATAGGCGACAGTGAAAATGCTGTCAGCGATGTTGTCAGCGGCGCGGAGGACGTCGTCAGCGGTGTGGTAAGCGGCGCGGAGGACGCTGTCAGCGGTGTTGTCAGCGGCGCGGAGGACGCTGTCAGCGGTGTTATGGACGGAGCTGAGGACATTATGGGCGGAAGCAACGTCAATAGCAATAACAGTTCAAACAGCACATCAAGATAGTTCCCTATGGGGCCGGCGCCCCATACATACCGCTACTTCAGTCTGTTAAATTCCTCAAGGAACCATATTTTCCCGACCTCAAAACTCCTCCCGTTAAGGTACTCAAGACAGCCCGCGTCTGTCGTGAATTTAAACACAAGCTTGTATGAATATAACGCCTGATATTTACAACCGTTTCGGCGGTTATATACGTTTTTTCCGTACTTTAAATCCCCGAGGAGAGGATGACCGATATGCGCCATGTGAGCGCGTATCTGATGAGTTCTGCCTGTGAGAAGATCCACCTCGACAAGGCTCAGACCTTTTCTTTCGTCAAGAACGCGGTATTTTGTTTTGATGGCTTTCGCGCCGTCGCGCGGCCTGTCGCTGATATAAACCCTGTTTTGACGTTCGTTTTTATCGAGATATGCGGTCAGACAGCCGGATTTCTTCTCAAAGCTGCCGACAGCGATACAAAGATACAGCTTGATAAGCTCTCTGTCTTTCATTTTTTGATTAAGGATACGCAGAGATTCCGCGTTTTTAGCGGCTATTACTATGCCGCCCGTGTTCCGGTCAATCCTGTTTACAAGCGCGGGCGCAAAGGAATTTTCGTTTTCAGGGTCGTACTCGCCTTTTTCATAGAGATAGTGCTGTATACGCGCAAGGGCTGAATCAAAATGATAGTTTTCGTCCGGGTGTACGATAAGCCCCGGCTTTTTATCAATCAAGAGAATATTTTCGTCCTCGTAAACAATATCGAGCTTGAGAGGGGCTTTTATAAAATCATAATCGGCAGTCCGCGCCTTAAAAAACTCGTCCTTGATATAAAGTGTGAGTATATCGCCCTCGGAGAGCTTAGATGATATTTCACAGCGCTTTCCGTTAAGCTTAATGTGCTTTGTTCTGATATATTTATACATAAGCGACTTCGGCATGGTCTTGAAACGTTTGGTTAAAAACTTATCAAGGCGCTGCCCCGCGTCATTCCTGCCGATTGTAATCGTTCTCATAAACAGTCCCTCAATTATCACGCTCACGGTGTGGGAAACGAATATTAACTCCGTTTACCTCCACCCCGCCTTCCGCGCGAACCATTATGTACTTTGTTCCATCAATTACTCGTGTTTTAATAAGATGACTTTTTCCCGGGTTGACCTGTATAGTAACATCGGGAGTTTTGACCTCAAAATGCTTGGTATCGACTATGTTTGTCGGATTTATTTCAGTATCCGCTCCAAAACTGCCGTCAAATTTTGCCTCGAATGCTTCAATGTGTGTTTCGGAGGCTCCGCATGACTTTAAACATTCTTTACCGTATCTTTGTTGACGGCAAGCGGCTCTTCAGCCCTGTTTTCCTTATGCCCGTTTACATGGCAACCGCGTATTTTTGTAATATTGTTCTATACGGTCTGAATCTTCTGCGGATTTCGGATATTTCTTTTTCATTCATTTACTTCTGTCTTCCTTCATACATTTAATTTACAGGTCTTAATTATAACAGAATACAGACGCAAAAGACAATAGCGTCATAAGAAATTTATCGCGTTGATTTTTTTAAAAAAAATGCTATAATTTCCTTATCGACTTTATAAGGGAGAGATTTTAAGCATGATATTTCTTGACAACACGATTTCCGAGGAGGAAATCGGTGAAAAGCTAAGCAATTTTGAAAAATGGCTGCAAAACGCAAGCGACTGGTTTCTCGGCTTTTTGCCAAGACTAATCGCGGCGCTTGTCATTCTCGCCGCAGGATTTGTCGTGGCAAAATACATAACAAAGCTGATTATAAAGACAATGAAAAGAGGAAAGGTCGAGCCTACGGTAAAGTCCTTTCTGGGTTCGATAATAAGCGCTATTCTCAAGATACTTGTAGTAATATGCGCGCTGGGAACGCTTGGAATAGATATGACATCTATTATCACCGTACTCGGTACGGCAACTGTCGCGATAGGTCTTGCTCTAAAGGACAGCATGGCAAATATAGCGAGCGGTGTTTTAATAATAGTAAACAAGCCGTTTAAGGTCGGGGATTACCTTGAAACAGAGGGACTCGAGGGAACCGTCGCAAAGATCGACCTTATGTACACAACTCTTATGTCAGCGGACGGAAAGGAAATCTTACTGCCTAACTCGCGCGTAACCTCCAATAACGTCGTAAATTATAATGTTCAGAATCACCGCAGGCTTGAGCTTCATTTCTTAATATCTTATGACGACGATATTAAAACGGCAAAACAGGTCATTTACGACATAATAAAAGCGGAGAAACGCATTGATAACGCCCCGGAGGAACCGTTAGTGGGTGTAAACAGCCACGACTCAAGCGGAATTGATATGGTTGTAAAGTTCTGGTGTCTGCCGGAGAATTATTGGAATCTGAGATATGATTTCCCCGAACGCGTCAAATACGCTTTTGACGAAAACGGAATAACTATACCATATAACCGGCTTGAGGTCGAACTTGTAAACACATCAGGGGAAAGCGAAAAAACATGAAAGGAAATACTGAAAAATGATACTTGCTATTGATATAGGGAATACAAATATTGTCTTAGGATGTATCGGGGACGAAATTTTATTCGTATCCCGTCTCACAACCGATAAGCGCGCCACTAAGGACGAGTATGCGATAAAGATTTATAATATCCTCAGCATAAAAAAAATCTCGCCCGAACTCATCGACGGGGCAATAATTTCCTCTGTCGTCCCGTCGATAAATAACTCAATATGTGAAGCTGTCAAAGTCATCACGGGTCACTATCCGATCGTTGTCGGACCGGGAGTGAAAACCGGACTTAATATCAAGCTGGATAACCCCGCTGAGCTTGGAAGCGACCGCGTTGTGGGAGCGGTCGCGGCAATAGCGCAATACCCGAAGCCGATTATTGTAATAGATATGGGGACGGCAACGACCTTTTGCGCTATAAACAAACAGGGTGAGCATATCGGAGGCATCATATTCCCCGGTGTCAAAATTTCTCTTGACGCTTTGACGCAGACAGCTTCAAAGCTTTCGGGGATCAGCCTTACAAAGCCGAAAAAGGTGATAGGCACTAATACTGCCGACAGCATGAAAAGCGGCATTATATACGGAAACGCCGCCATGATTGACGGAATGATAGACCGCTTTGAGGAATCGCTCGGTAAAGTCAGCTCTATAGTTGCCACAGGCGGCCTGTCCTCGACGATAATACCCTTTTGTAAGCATGATATTATCTATGACGACGACTTGCTTCTAAAGGGGCTTAAAATTATTTATGATAAAAATGTTTAGAAAATCAATATAAATTTTGAAACGATCAAAATTTATTCGCAATTCCGGCAGCTTTTAAAGCCGCGCGTAAAAAATTCAAGCCCGCGGCGCTGACTGTATGACGCGTCGCGGGCTTTTTTACAAATGAATATTACAAATGAATATTATTCTATAAGCATTTTTGTATCTCTGGCTATGAGGAGCTCCTCGTTTGTGGGAACGATATATATGTCGAATTTAGAGCCATCTTTAGTTATCTTGCCCTCCGCGCCGCCGACAAGCCTCTCGTTTGCCTCCTCGTCAAGCTCGATTCCAAAAAATTCAAGTCCCTTGCATATAGATTTTCTGTGTATAAATGAGTTCTCTCCGATACCGCCTGTAAGCACAACAGCGTCAACACCCTTGAGAGCAACGATGTAGCTCCCGATAAATTTAAGTATCTCATATTCCAACATTTCAGCGGCAAGCTTCGCTCTGGGATTTCCCTCCTTGAGGGCGCTTATTATCTCGCGGTCATCACTTGAAATACCGGAAATACCGAGAAGTCCTGATTTTTTATTAAGGAGATCGCTCATTTCCTCGGGCGACAGGTGTTCTTTTTCCTCAATGAAAGTTACGACAGAGGGATCGAGTGTGCCCGTGCGGGTACCCATCATAAAGCCGTCAAGAGGTGTGAGTCCCATGCTCGTATCTATAACCTTGCCGCCGTCGATAGCTGTTATCGAAGATCCGTTGCCGAGGTGGCATACTATAAGCTTCAGCTCGGAAATATCCCTGCCCATGATCTCAGCCGTGCGTGCCGAAACATAACGATGCGATGTTCCATGGAAGCCGTACCGGCGAACACCGTACTTTTCGTAATACTCATACGGGATAGGATACATATATGCTTTAGGCGGCATTGTGGAATGGAACGCCGTGTCAAAGACCGCGACCTCCGGCAGATCCTTGCCAAATACCTCGCGGCTTGCGTTTATGCCGTCAAGATTAGCTTTATTGTGCAGCGGAGCGAGAGGAATATAGGACTCTATGCCTTCAATAACATCATCGTCTATAAGAACAGACTTGCTGAAACGGGAACCGCCCTGAACGACCCTGTGACCTACCGCCGAGATTTCGGAAACATTCGATATAACTCCATGCTCCGGATCGAGAAGAGCCTTTGTTACCCTGTTAAATGCTTCGGTATGGTTTTTCATTTCAAACTGCTCTTCGATTTTTTCGCCCTTGTATGACTGAAACGTGAAAACACTTCCCGAAAGACCTATTCTTTCGCAAATTCCTTTTGCAAGGACTTTTTCGTCCTCCATACTGATCAACTGATACTTGAGAGAGGAACTGCCGGCGTTAATAACAAGAATATTCATCGCATATACTCCTTATGTATGAAATTTTAATGATGCTCTATGACAAGGTTTTTCAGCTCGTCCGCATTATGTGTTTGCCAACACACGCTAATATGAATATATAGTAGCACAAAAACTTAAATTTATCAAGGAAAATAACAACGCCTTTTTCAAAATCCGGCATAATTTCATTCAATAACATCATGTAAAAATATGTTTTCAACCGAAAGCCGCACACGGTATTTCGTGATATATCGACAATATTCGCAATCATTCATCAATATTTCATAAATTGTATATAATTCGGAAAAGAAATTTTATTATAATATTATAATTACTGTATATGCCTGCATTTAAGCGCTCAAAATTGCCTTGCGATTTTGGCAGCTTGTTGAAGCCGAGATTGAAAAATACTTTTCATATATACTTAATAAAGTAAATTTAGGAGTGACGCCATGAATATATTATTTTTTTTGAAGCCGAAGTCAACTGTCGCATATATTTACGACGACTGCACTGTTCGCCAGGGTCTTGAAAAAATGTATGCCCACGGCTATACGGCTATTCCCGTTATCACCCGTGACGGCAAGTATATCGGAACTGTCAGCGAGGGCGACTTCCTCTGGTACATACTTTTAAAAAAGACACAGGAGCAGAATATGAGCTCGCAGGAAAATAACTGTATCCGTGACATATTAAGGGACAAAAGAGATAAGGCTGTTAAAATCAATGAAACCGTTGATTCTCTGCTTTTAATGGTAATGAATCAGAACTTTGTGCCGGTTGTAGACGACCGCGACGTCTTTATAGGAATAATAACCCGGCGAGACATCATCAAATACTTCTATGATAAGGAAAAAGGCTCCAAAGTGCCGCCTGATAAAAAAGCAAAATAATTTTATATGGTATATCGACTGCCTTTTCGCAAATAATTAAAATATATACTGCGAAAAAGGAGCGTTATATCTTGGATAAAAAAGAAAGCATTATAGACAGTATAGCGTCGGCAATTTGCGTGAACGAAAGCTTTGACATCGTTGAGAGAAAAATTATAATATGCGGCAGAAACGCAAGCCTTTTCTTTGTTGACGGTCTTACAAAGGACGAGGTAATGGAAAAAATCATGGAATTTTTCTATTCCATAACAGATGAAAAGGAACTCGCCGATATTGAAGCCTTTTGCAAACGAAACGTACCGTATATTGAAGTGACGGAGGAAACTGAGCTTGAAAAAATTTCTACGGGAATACTTTCGGGAATAATGGCTCTCGCTATTGACGGTATGGACGGGGCGGTAATGCTCGATGTCCGCTCATATCCGCAGAGAGATTCCGCCGAGCCTGAAAAGGATAAGGTTCTGCGCGGCTCACGTGACGGCTTTGTCGAAACGCTTGTTTCCAACACGGCTCTTGTGCGCCGCAGAATACGCGACACAAACCTCAGAATGAAGCATCTCTCCGCGGGCCGTGAAACAAAAACCGACATAGTCCTCTGCTATATGGACAACAAGGTGGATAAAAAGCTTCTCGCGGAAATAACGAAGCGCATTGAAAACGCGTCTGTCAATGCGCTCACAATGACACTGCAAAGCCTTTCGGAGGCTGTTTACCGGCACAAGTGGTACTCGCCGTTCCCGAAAGTAAAAAACACCGAGCGTCCCGATGTGACAGCCTCGGCGGTTCTCGACGGAAATATCGCAATTTTAATCGACAATGCTCCGTCCGCGCTTATTATCCCCACGTCAATTTTTGATATTCTTGAGGAAGCCGATGACTACTACTTCCCTCCTTTCACGGGAACATATATAAGGCTTACGCGGTATCTCGTCACCTTTGCGTCTCTTTTTATAACGCCTGTCTGGATACTTGCTCTCAAATATCCCGATTATATACCGCCTGTTTTTGCCTTTGTCGTGCCGCAGGATCCTATAAATATACCGATATTCTGGCAGCTCATGATACTGGAGCTTGCGATAGACGGCTTGCGGCTCGCGGCTATAAACACGCCGAATATGCTCTCTACCCCGCTGAGCATTATCGGCGCGATAGTCCTGAGCGACTTCGCGGTTCAATCGGGCTGGTTTATAAGTGAAGCTATGCTGTACATGGCGTTTGTCGCGATAGCCAACTATTCTCAGCCGAGCTATGAGCTTGGCTATGCCGTTAAATTCATGCGTATAATGCTGCTGATATTTACGGAACTTTTCGGTATTTTCGGCTTTTGCGGCGGAGTGGTTCTGATAATACTGATAATGGTTTTCACAAAAACAATATCGGGAAAAAGCTACCTCTATCCCCTGATACCGTTCAACGGAAAGGAATTTTACCGCAAAGTCATACGCACCCGCGCGTCCGCCGGGTGTTCCCCATCTCGCGGCGGCGGCAGGAAATAATTCAAGGCGCGAAAAGCCTGACGCTAAGCGGCGCCAAGACCACTCCAGCAAAATCGGAAATCAGCGCCGCGGGAATCGTGCAGCCTGTTTTCTTTATCCCTACCGCGCCATAATATACAGCGACGGCATAGAATGTTGTTTCCGTAGAGCCGGCTATTACGGAAGCGACCTTGCCTGCAAAACTGTCGGGTGAATAATTCGTAAATATATCGTTGAGCAGCGCAAACGAACCGCTGCCGGATACAGGACGCATCAGCGCAAGCGGAAGCGCCTCCGTTGGAAAGCCGAGAGCGTTTGTTATCGGGTTGAGCAGATCTGACAGCAGCTCAAAAAAGCCCGACGCGCGAAGCATATCAACCGCGGTTATCAAGCCTATCAGCGATGGAGCTATCGCAAAGGTAGAGGCTATACCCTCTTTCGCGCCGCTTGTAAACGCCTCAAAAAGCGGCACTCGCCTTACTATTCCGAAAATAATTATCAGAATTATTGATACAGGTACGACATAAACGCCTATATTTTCCAACATCTTCACCTCGATCGGGAATGTACCGGCAGTCTTTCATACGGAAACTCAAAGGCCTTTGCGGCGACTATGCCGGCAGCAAGCGATAAAACTGAAACGACCCACACGGCGACTATTATGTCAAACGGCTGCTTTGAGCCTGATGAGGAACGCATTGCGGCAATAGTGGTCGGTATAAGCTGTATTGACGCGGTGTTTAGTACTACAAACATCACCATGCTTTTGTTGGCTTTTTCCGGGTTTTTATTTTCTTTCTGCATTTCTTTCATAGCGGCTATTCCGAAGGGCGTCGCCGCGTTGCCAAGTCCGAGAAGATTCGCCGCCATATTCGCGCATATTGCCTTTAGCGCGGGACTGTCCTTTTTATAATCGGGGAACAGCAGCCTCAAAAGAGGTGAAAATATTTTCGCTAAAATTGAGGTTATCCCGCCTTTATCGGCTATTTTCATCAATCCCGACCAAAGTGCCATTATACCCAAAAGCGAAATTAAAAGCTCCACCGCTTTTCCCGCTCCGTTGAGCACGGCTGAGGACAGCTCCTCCATGTTCCCCGTATACAGGGAGCAAACAAAGCTGACAATAATCATTCCGCCCCATATATACCCCAGCACAATATATCACCCTCATAATAATATCGGCTTACAGAAAATACTGATTAAATATCGCGCTTATCCTCATTTGAGATGAAAATCGATTTGATTTTGTAAGCAAGGTATCTGTCCGGTAATTCCTATATATCATTTTTATGTTAAAAGCTCGTCCGATTATGAAAAAATCTGTCAGTGATTTGTCATTGTAAAATAAATTCGGGAGATTCAAAAGAGAAAAAGAAAATATGGTTTAATAAGGGTCTTGTCCCGTTTCAATAAGGGCTTATCCCATCGGGCCCCGTCCCATCGGGCTCCGTCCCATAGGGTCCCGCCCCATCGGGCTCCGTCCCATCGGGCCCCGTCCCATCGGGCCCCGCCCCATCGGGTCCCGCCCCATCGGGCTCCGTCCCATCGGGCCCCGTCCCAATGTGCT
>CAYLOD010000002.1:52368-71090 GCA_964385235.1 uncultured Clostridium sp. | reverse complement strand
ACCGTGATTGCGGCGGCTATAACGAGCCGCAGTACGAAGGCCAATCTTCCTACACATATCAAGCTTTTCGCAAATGAAAGCGGTCTGGCGAAGGATTCAGTAGTACTTCTGGAACAGATAAGAACTATAGACAAACGACGTCTGAAGGAACACATGGGAACTCTCAGCGGCGGCGAAATGGGGAGAATAGACGCTGCGCTTTCCATAAGCTTCGGCCTCGGCGGAAATACGGCTACATAGTAAATATTTATTATACCAATGTAGCCCCAAAATAACGGAATAAGCAGGAGGAAATTTTTATGGACAGGGACAAAAAAATTTTTTCAAAGGAGTACAGGCACTATCCGAATGACAAAATCACAGAGGCTCGTGAGGAGGCGCTCAAAACGTTTAACCCCGCCACCAGCGTAAGCGACTGCACGGGGCTTATTCCCTTTGAAGTGCAAAATGACAGTCAAATTGAATCATATCGCGAAATCATCAACTTTACACCGCCTAAAGACAAAAATAAAACAGAATGACTTTAAAGCGCACTCCCGGGGAATGACGGTTGAGCTTAGGAATTTTAGCTTAGACAATATATTCCCACCGCTTAACCCCCACCCCGTGGGCAGGAGCCGCGCCTTGACCTTATGTAGCACGGCGGGACGGAGCCCGGTGGGACGGAGCCCGGTGGGACGGAGCCCGGTGGGACGGGGCCCGGCGGGGCAGGCTCCTTATTGAATCCCACGGAAATCCGGCACAGCCGTAAAACGCGGCTGTGCTGTTTTTTTGTCAGAAACTGCCGTCTCAACGCAGCGGTGTAACAGGAAGTCCGCTCAATTTAATTTGCTAATATGGGGCTTTTGATAAAGGTCATGGGGATTACAGGAAACATCTTGGTTTCAGGTTCACCGCCCAAAGTGTTTTCAAGGCTCTTTGTCAATACAAAAAGCTGCGTTCAAAAGCCTTCAAAGGTTCAAACGCAGCTTTAATTTTTTCACTTCATTTACGGGGTCGTCACATATCATTAAACGCGACATCACGCAGATACCCGCCGCGCCCGTCGCCATAACCTCGGACGCGTTATCGTATGTTATGCCCCCTATACCGAGCACGGGAACAGTGACACTGTGCGCAATCTCGGAAAGATATTCAAGCCCCCTCGGTTCAAGTCCTTTTTTGCATTCGGTAGCGAAAATATGCCCCGCGATAAGGTATGACGCGCCGAGCTTTTGCGCCGCCGCCGCTTCCTCAATGCTGTGAACGGATACGCCTGTTGTTTTAAAACCATCGAGCTTTTCATGCTTTTCCGTAAACAGTGAATATGGCAGGTGTATATCCGCCGAAAGCCCTCGCGCGGCTTCAATATCGCTGTTGACAGAAAAAGGGACGCTGTACCCCGCGCAAATTTCCGAACATTTTTCAGCAAGTCTGCAGAGTTTATCGCGCGGCAGTTGTTTTTCCCGAAGAATTATTCTGTCAGGCCCCGCACGGGCGATTTTATCAATGCGGGTTAAAAAATCCTCCCTGCAAAGGCTGCTGTTCGTCACTGCAAATAACATAATTATCACCCGATAAGCCGAATATAGTCCGTAAAAATCGGCTGTAAACCTCTGGAATGAAGCATAGCCTTTACATCGTCAACACTTCTCGGGTCGGAAATGTCGAACTGTTCGTCACCCTTTTCAACTTCGGAATGGCCGCCGACGCCGACGCTCACACCCGCGGATATTTTAGTCGCGCACATTCCGACGACATTGTCGCGAAAACCCGCTCTTTCTCTGGTTGAGATAGTTATACCCGCATACGGGAGCAAAAGCCTGTACGCGGTCATGACCTGCAAAAGCTGTGTTTCATGTACATCGCGGGGATTGTTTTCGCTGTTGTTTATATAAGGGCGAAGCCTCGGAACGGAGAATGAAACCTCCGCGTGAGGATACCTCTTTTGTATAAGAAAGGCGTGAACACCCGCGGCAAAGGCATCTCTCCTGAAGTCGTCAAGTCCCAAAAGCGCGCCGAAAGATACTCCGCGCATACCGGCGAGTATAGCTCTTTCCTGAGCGTTAAAACGATATGAAAAGACCTTTTTCGGTCCGCGCACATGAACCTCGTCATATTTTTTGCGGTTGTAAGTTTCCTGATAAACGCAGACGAAGTCCGCGCCCTTTTGGTGCAGGTATTTATATTCGTCAAGGTCAACGGGATAAATCTCTATGCTTATCGTTGAAAAATACTTTTTCGCAAGCTCTATCGCGTCACCGATATAGGCAACATCAGACATATTGCGCGACTCGCCCGTAAGGATAAGAATATCCTGCAGACCTGTTTCAGCTATTGCCGCATACTCCTTTTCAATCTCATTCATCGTGAGCCTTGCGCGGTGGATTTTGTTTTTGCAGTTAAAGCCGCAGTAAACACATTCGTTTTCACAATAATTAGCTATGTACAGCGGTGTGAAAAGCGTAATCGTGTTTCCGAACTGGCGGCGCGTTTCCGTCTGAGCCTTTTGAGCCATTTGTTCAATATACGGCGTCGCGGCTGTCGACAGGAGAGCCGCGTAATCATAAAAGTCTATGCGCTCCTTGCCGAGCGCGTTTTCCACGTCGCGTACGGAAAACGCTTCAAAGTCATATTTATCATACAGTGACATTACTTCTTCAAGCAGACTGCAGTCGCTAATATCTTTCATAAATATCATTCCTTTCAGTCGGCGAGAAATCCCGTCAGCGGGCTTGACGCCTCTCCCGTAAACGGCAGAACCCTGCCCGGCTTCGAGAGATATGCCATACGGCCGCTTTCTATCGCGAGCTTGAACGCCCGAGCCATCATTGTGACGTCTCCCGCTGTCGCGACGGCTGTATTGGCCATGACCGCGTCCACACCAAGCTCCATAGCCTCGCAAGCCTGTGACGGCCTGCCTATGCCCGCGTCAACTATAATCGGCAGGTCGATCTCGTCCACAAGTATTTTTATAAAGTCTCTTGTCGCAAGACCCTTGTTGCTGCCGATAGGCGCGCCAAGGGGCATAACGCTTGCCGCGCCCGCGTTCACAAGGTCGCGCGCGGCGTTAAGGTCGGGGAACATATACGGCATTACGATAAAGCCTTCCTTTGCAAGGATCTCAGTAGCCTTGATCGTTTCATAGTTGTCGGGGAAAAGATACTTTGAGTCGTGAACGATCTCAAGCTTAACGAAATCTCCGCAGCCAAGCTCCCTCGAAAGCCTTGCTATGCGGACAGCCTCCTCCGCCGTGCGTGCGCCCGATGTATTCGGCAATAGCGTTATGCCGTCGGGAATATAGTCAAGTATGTTTTCACCGCCGCCCTTGTTTGCACGTCTTAGCGCGAGAGTGGCTATCTCGACGCCGCCGTATTTTATAGCGGCGTTTACAAGGTCAAGCGAAAACTTGCCCGAACCGAGAATAAAGCGCGAATTAAATTCATGACCGCCGATAATTAGCTTATCTTCCATAAAATTATACCTCCGAAGCGTGTAAAATAATAAAAAAGAACTCCCTGTGAGGGAGCTCTGCAAAAAGCAAAATACAGAAACTCCCTACACCGCAGAAACGGTCAGGTTCAACGGGTAAGAGGCACTACCTCACTCTCAGAACAATTCGATTGACTCCCCGGTTCACAGAATATATTTTATTCAACGCTATAATTATAGAACGGTTTAACACAGTTGTCAAGCTGTTTAATAAGGGGATTGCCCCATTGGACTCCGCCCCGTAATAGGGCGGGGCTCCTGCCCGTGAGTGATGATACAGGCAGTGGCTATACAATTATTGGTTCCCCTCTTGCGGAACAAAAAGTTTTTGCTCCTTATCGCTTTTTACATTCTCTAACGATTCCTTCGCCAGACGATAGAACTCGAGCTGCGAGTTCAGCGACTGCTTGCCGCGCTTGTCAACTAACGTGTATGTCATGTTGCTGTGCTGAATCCTTGCGTTTATTGTATCGTTTATCATAATGTCAAGCATATTGAATACACGCTTTTTTAAATCCTCGTCCTCAACGGGGAATACGATCTCGACGCGTTTATCGAGATTTCTCTGCATCCAGTCGGCCGAGCCTATATACACGACAGGATCTCCGCCGTTTTCAAATTTAAAGATTCTGCTGTGTTCAAGCAGCTGACCGACTATGCTGATAACAGTTATATTTTCGCTTATTCCCTTTACGCCCGGAACAAGACAGCATATTCCCCGAACTATGAGCGTTATTTTAACACCCGCCTTAGACGCGTCATAGAGAAGCGATATAAGCTCCGGATCCACCATGGAATTTACCTTTATTGTGATGCCGGATGCAAGGCCGTTATTTGCGTTTTCAATCTCACGCAGAACCATTGACTTGAAAAATACTCTCAAGCCAAGCGGAGCGACCTTCATTTTAAGATACTCAGGCGGCGCAGAATAACCCGTTATTACGTTAAACAGCGACGACGCATCGCGCCCAAACGATTCTCCGCAGGTAAACATACCTATATCCGTATAGAAACGCGCCGTTATGTCATTATAGTTGCCTGTTCCGAGGTGGAGGTAGCGGCGTATACCGTCCTCCTCACGGCGGACAACAAGCAATATCTTGCAGTGCGTTTTCAGCCCCTGAAGACCGTAGATGACGTGGCATCCCGCCTTCTCAAGTTTTTTAGCCCATACTATATTGTTCTCCTCGTCAAATCGCGCTTTCAGCTCAACAAGAACAGTGACCTGCTTGCCGTTTTCGGCGGCGCGGATAAGAGCTTCCACTATCGGGGAATTTCCGCTTACACGGTACAGTGTTTGCTTGATAGCGAGAACGTCCTCGTCCTCGGCGGCGGCTTTAACAAATTTTATAACGGAATCAAAGCTCTCATACGGGTGATGAACCATTCTGTCCTTTTCCCTGATAGCCTGAAAAATATCGTCATAACCGTAAAAATCGGCGGGAGGCGTAACAGGATTTATCGGTTTAAAGCGCAGCTCGTCACAGCCGTCAAGCGAACCGAATTTTGAGAGGAATGTCAGGTCAAGAGGCCCCGGGATCTCGTATATTTCATTCTCGCTTACCTTAAGCATTCCCGTAAGGAATTTGCGCAGCGCGAAATCACATTTTTGCGAAAGCTCCACGCGGACAGGCTGACCTCTCTGACGCTTTTTAATGGATTTTTCTATAGCCGCCATGAGATCCTCCGCCTCCTCGTCAATGTCGAGGTCCGCATCTCTCGTAAGCCTGAAATCGGCATATGCCTCAATATCATAAAGCTCGAACAGTTTTCCGAGGTTGTTCTTGATAATATCCTCAAGCAGGACAAACGAACGGCCCTTTTCGTTTGAAACCTCGAAAAAACGGGGGATTATAGACGGCACCTGAACCACGGCAAAAGCATCCGCTTTGTCCTTGGCAAGTCTTAACGCGATATTAAGGCTTTTGTTCGCAAGCAGCGGAAAGGGACGGCTTGTATCGACCGCGAGCGGAGTCAATACGGGGAAAATCACCTTGTCAAAATAGGTGTCGCACTTCCTTTTAAGCTCGTCGTTCAGTTCGTCATATTTCAGGAAAAATAGACCGTTCTTTTTAAGCGCGGGGATTATAGAGCGCGAAAGACAGGAGTATTGCTTATCCATAAAAGCGTGTGTTTTCTCAAACAGCTTTTCGAGCTGCTCTGACGGAGTGAGTCCGGCGGGATCCTTTTTATTATAGCCGGAATGTATCTGATCCAAAAGCCCCGCTACTCTTACCATAAAAAATTCATCAAGGTTGGAAGCGGTAATAGCAAGAAACTTAACGCGTTCAAGTATTGGATTTTCCTTTTCAAGTGCTTCCTCAAGGACACGACAGTTAAAGTCCATCCAACTCAATTCCCTGTTGTTGAACAGATATTTTTTCTCTTTAACGCTGTCCTTTTGCTTTTTTGTTTTCTCAGACAAAGCGATCTCTTCCTCTCTACTTGAAATACGGCGACTTTACAACAAGTCTGAGCTTTATTCCGAAAACATCTTCAAAGAGAGTTTTGCGTTCCTTAAACGCCCATTTTTCAAGATACGCGTTTTTATCCGTTTCGGCATATATTATAAGTTCGTCTTCCTTGAGCTTTAGCGTCATGCTGTTAAACTTTCCGTCCTGTGATATATCGAGGGCGTTCGCGACGCTTAATATCGCGCTGAGCTTTATCACTACGAACCTGTTTTTTTGCGAAAGACTGTGATAGACTGAGTTTATCTCAGCGCTTATATTGACGTCCTCACAGCTTGCCGCCGCGGCTACAAGCAGAGAATCCTCGCTTGAAAGTCCGTAAAATTCGGTATTTTTAATTATGTCGTATGTTCCGAGCAGCTTGTTGTGAGTATTGATAAACGAACCGCTTTCATGCAGAATACACGCAAGCTCCAGCAGCAGCCTGTGTCTTGCGTTAAGTCCGTGCAGCTTCTTTAGCTTGTCAAAAATCAGCAGGGCGTACTTGCATACAGCCTCATAATGTCCGCTCGCGCAGCCGTAATGTTTAGCGAGAGCGCGGGCGCATGATGCGGCGTTTCTCGCGACGTGCTCATCATAGCTGTTACGCGCGGACTTGAGCAGAAGCTGTGCCATGAGAGCATCTGAAAGCTGTGTGATGACGGCGGTTATCTCATTAGCCTTTGTAAGTTTCAAAAGGTGGATATAAAGGGCGGAGGCGGTATAAAGAAGCTCCGCGTCAACATTGGAAACATTAAAGCGGTCGCATAGGTCGTTCAGCGGCATTTTCCTTATTTCGTTGTGAAAGCGCTCCATATCCTCCAGATTAATCCTGTAGCTGCTTCCGTCTGTAGACTCGACGCCGCATTGTTTCGCGATAGTCTTTACCATGGTTCCCGCAAGGATCAAATTGCTGATGCTCTTATTGACGTTTTCGTACACGACCTTATCGAGAACCGAGTCTATATATTCGTCGAGAGCCGTGTAATACTCACCAAGGCTTAAATCACCGACGTCGATTATCTCCGTTAGCTTCATCGAGCCTGTGGAAAAATTACGCGTGTACTCCATAACTCCCTTTTTGTATACGGACAGAGAGATACTTCCCGTTCCGAGATATGAGATCAGGGTGTTTGAAAGCTCCTTTTCATTTTTTCCGGAGCTTCGTATTATTTCACTGAATATAAGGCTTTTTGCCTTGTCAAGGCCAAGAACCTCTATATTTATGTCGTTTCGTATTTTAAGCTGGTCAATGACAAATTCACGATTCGACGCTTCTCTGAAAACGGAGGTTGCAACTGCCTTGTACTGGGTTATCCCGTATTCATCCATGACACGCGTAAAGCCCTCGAGAGCCTTTGAAAGCTCTTTCAGACTTTCAAAGCTTATCTTTTTATCGGAAAAAACCTCATGTCCGAGATTAAGGGGATAGGTAAGCACATCAATGATCCTGATTTCACCGCCCCGAAGATTTGCTATCAGCATCTTTACCAATTCAGAGCCTATTGTAATGACCGCGGCGATATTTTTATTTTCCTTAACGTTTTTTCTTTTGTTCACGGAAACTCCTCCTGTTGTCTTAATTATAACAGCATAAATTATCTGCTGCAAGCAAAAAGAGAAATTTCCCGTGTAAATTTTCGTTTAAATTATATAAAAAAGCCGAAGAATGTTAAAAGCTTACCGTGCCATATCACATCCGGGTACTGTCAGCCGCTCACCTTTTCTTTTTCAGGATTTCCCCGCGTATATACGCGAATGTTTCGTCCTCGCCCTTATCCTTGAGCATAATAAGCATCTTTTCGAGAAGTGCCGCCGTTTCCGGGTGGATCATATAATGCTCCTTTGAGCGGCAATAGTAATTATAGGCGTCGGCATCCGTATAGTTTTCCCCGTTGTATGTTTTGCTTGCGGCGACACGGTCGCAGAACATCTCAACAACATATTTTACGGGCATTTTTTGTCCCGTCATCTGCTTATCCTTTTCGAGAGAATAATCTATCCAATATTCAAGGTGGTGCTTGTTCCTGCCCTTGTGATGAAGCCACGCGAGGCTTACGCCCTTGTCCTCACGCTCCGCTTCATTCGGACTTCTCACACCCTGATAGTACCTTACCCCAGCTGAAAATTCCGTCGGAGAGTATTTAGACATATCGTGCAGAAGTCCCTGTTTATAGAGTCCGACCTTGAAACAATGCTTCATAACAAGATATTTATGATGATTTATCGTTTTTAAATGACCCCAAAAGCGTCCCATCACTGACCTCCGTAAAACAATAATTTGCCCCTGTGTGTTTCCTCTGAAATAAATCAAAAACGGCACAGCCGATAAGCCATGCCGTTTAACAGTCGATTAAGTTTCTGCGGCGAAAATACCGCCTTATAAAATACCGCCTTATTAAGTTAAAAAGCTTATTTATTCATGAAGAACGGAATAGCATTGAGAGCTATGACAATAAGAAAAAATATTATAGCAATGGCTCTCGTCCATCTCGCAAGGAACGCGTCAAGCGAACGGGATTTATTTTTAGAATAGAATGTATCGGAGCTGCCGCCCATGACAGCACCCATACCCTGCTGATGACCCTCCTGAAGCATTATAACAACAACAATTATCACCGCAAGAAGCAGAATAACCGAACCTAAAACAATTTCCCAAGCATTCATTTGACATCCTCCATTATAATATATCAAAAAATGTAAATCAAATTCAAATAGCTTATTTATTCTACCATAACGAGCGCGTAAATGCAAGCGCTTTTTTAAATTTATTTCTGCGGGGCGGAGCCGTTGCATTTTTGCGTTGTCGGCATTATAATATTATTCGGCATTATTCGTATGA
This sequence comes from uncultured Clostridium sp., assembly GCA_964385235.1. Taxonomy (GTDB): domain Bacteria; phylum Bacillota; class Clostridia; order Oscillospirales; family Acutalibacteraceae; genus Pseudoruminococcus. The sequence goes on along the minus strand of CAYLOD010000002.1, from coordinate 62,327 downwards.
AAATATTTGGCGGTGATTTTCGTTGAAAGATATAAGTTTTCCATCCTCTCCGTCACCATGCTATATAATTGACGAGGGCGCGCTTATAAAAAACCTCGGGATTCTGGACAGTGTTCGCAGACGCACCGGGTGCAGGATCCTTCTCGCGCAAAAGGCGTTTTCAATGTACAGGCTTTACCCGCTGATAGGAAAATATCTTGACGGCACCTCGGCGAGCGGCTTGTATGAGGCGAGGCTCGGGTTTGAGGAAATGGGAGGGGAGGTTCACGCGTTCGCGCCGGCGTTTTCCGACAGCGACTTTAGGGAGCTTCTCGGCTATTGCGACCATATAGTATTCAACTCGTTTTCGCAGTGGAAGCATTTCAGGTCATTGGCTCTTGAGCACAGCGAAATAGAGTACGGTCTGCGCATAAACCCGGAATACTCCGAGATAGGAACCGAGATATACAACCCGTGCGCCGCGAACTCCCGCATGGGCGTTACGCTGAGCAATTTTGAGCCTGACGGGCTTGACGGAATATCGGGACTACACTTCCATACTATGTGCGAGCAAAATTCCGACACGCTGAAGCGCACCATAGTAAAAACAGAGGAAAAGTTTGCGCCGTATTTAAAGAAGATGAAGTGGATAAACCTTGGCGGAGGTCATCACATAACCCGCCCCGGCTATGATATCGAAACGCTGATAAACTGCATAGAATATGTACAGAATAAGTATGATGCCTTGGTTTACCTTGAGCCGGGGGAGGCAATAGCGCTGAACGCGGGTTATCTGCTGACGACGGTCCTTGATACAGTTCATAACGGAATGGATATTGCCATAATAGACGCGTCGGCGTCATGCCATATGCCCGATGTCCTTGAGATGCCGTACCGTCCCGAAATAGTCGGAGCGGGCAAGCCGAATGAGCTGAAGTATACATATCGTCTTGGCGCCCCGACGTGTCTGGCGGGGGATATTATCGGGGACTATTCATTTGACAGGCCGCTTAAAGCGGGCGACAGACTTCTCCTCTGCGACATGGCGATATATTCTATGGTCAAAAACAATACCTTTAACGGAATGCCTTTGCCATCGATAGCCATATCACACAGTGACGGACGATTTGAAATATGGAAAAAGTTCGGTTATGACGACTTTAAGTCACGCCTGTAAGACAATGACTTTATCGTGCCGCGAAAGGCGCTTGAATCAAAGGACGGCGGAGTCCTTTGCCGTATGCGAAAATTCAGTCGGGTGGGATAGGATTTATGTTGGAAAGTTTTTTAACGGTAGGTAAACAGGTGCTGACGCTGTTTATTTTAATTGCTGTCGGTTTTTTATGCGGCAAGGGAAAGATGCTTGACGAAAACTCTGTCAAGAAGATAACGGATATTTTGCTGTATATAGTTATACCGTGCGTTATCATACGTTCGTTTGTAAGAGAATTTGATCAAAGTATGCTCTTTGGGATATTGATAGTTACAGCGGCGGCTTTCGGCGTCCATTTTCTGTCGGCGGTTACAGCCTCGCTGATTTTCAGAAATAAGGACGAAAGCCGCCGACGGGTTCTGCGCTTTGGCACTGTCTTCTCAAACTGTTCGTTTATGTCGATACCCTTACAGCAGCAAATACTCGGAAACGACGGCGTCCTGTACGGCGCGACCTTTGTGGCTATTTTTAACCTCATCTTATGGAGCTACGGCGTTATACTTATGCAGGGCGGCGGAAAGGGCATTTCCGTAAAAAAAATCGTACTTAACCCGTGTGTTATATGTGTCCTTGCGGGAATGGCGATATTCCTCTGGTCAATACCGCTCTCCGATCTTATCCTGACGCCGATCGGCTATCTTGCGGATTTAAACACGCCTTTGCCGATGCTCGTCATTGGCTACTATCTGTCAAAGGGAAAGCTTCGCTCCGCCTTTACCGACGGGGCGGCGTATATATCGGTGGTATTGAGGATAATTGCAATTCCCGCCGTATCTTTGGCGCTGCTATATCTCTGCGGTGTGCGGGGAGATATGCTTACGAGCCTTATAATATCAATTTCCGCACCTACCGCGGCGATCACAACAATGTTTGCCGCGAAGTTCGATCGCGACACGGAGCTTTCCGTAAAGCTTGTTACACTGTCAACGCTTTTCTCCCTTATAACAATGCCTGCCTTTGTAGTCATAGCTCAGCACCTGTGACCGTATATCATGCGCGATAAATATATACAGTCCGGCTGCTTACGGGTATTGCTTCTAAAAAAAAATCACCGAGGGCTTTCCTTCGGTGATTTTCATTTGTTAAAGACTTACGCGGCCTCGGTTATTTTTATTTTGTCAAAGGCTATTCCGCTCTGACTGTGGACAATATCCTTTATCGTGATCGCTCCGGCGTTCGTAACGCTTCCCGATGATACTACAACGTTGCAGGAATCATTTGATATAAATGCTATGCACTCGGAAAAGCCCTTTGCCTTAATCAGGCTTTCTATGTTGCTTTGCTGTTCAATGCGCTTGGCGATTTCCGCGGCCTGCTTTACGGCTTCCGTTTTGGCGGCGTCACTCTTGCCGGCGTCCTCGACAATATCCTCAAGGAGTTCCGTTTCCTCGTCCTGAGCCTGCTTGCGCTGTAGTTCAGCCTGAGCGAAATATTCGCTCTTTGAAACTTCCGCGTTTACCGCCTTCGATGAGGACTTGTCGCTTGACTTTGAGCTTTCCTTTTTTGATGACTCTGTCTTTGTGTTGACATATGTAGCCTCGCCTATCTCCTTTGAAGCCGAGCTCTCCGCTTCTCCATTGGCAACAAGGGCGTCATTTGCCGAAAACTGCCAATTAAGATAAATCGCCGCACCGAGAGCAACTACAAGCGTAGCGATTATAAGCTGTCTTTTTCCGAATTTCATTTTAACTCCTCCTGTTGATATATTTATGAAATATTTTGATTGGCAGGTTTACCCTGCGGGCTGAACGGTGATGCGTGATGATGATATACCCAGTACTGTACACACGCTTTCGGTTATATTTTGTTTGACGACCGACGAGCCCGCGCCCTCACAAACCACGAGAACACCCTTTATCTTAGGCATTATCTGTGTCACCTTTATAGGTTCCTCGGTATTGTTCGCTCCCTTTACTATGACAGTCGTCTGCTTTGAGTCGAGCTGTGAGGAGCTTGCTTCCGCTTTTGTCTGAGTATCGCTGTCGGTCTGATACACCTGTTCGATTTCGCGGTCGATGGTTATGAGGACATTTGTTTTGCCTGCGCCGTCTATGGTTGAGATCATCTTTGACAGCTTGGATTCGAGCTTGCCGGAGTATTCCTCGGCTGTCAGTCTCGGCTCCGCCGCGGCTTCGGATACCTTTTCATTGCTTTTTCTCGTAAAACTCGAGATGAATATCAGCGCTATCCCCAATATTCCCGCGAAAATTATAAGATTTTTAAGATTATCACCCGTAAAAACAGACTTTAACTCAGACTTCTTTTTTTGGGTCGGCTTTTCTTTTTCTTCGTTTTCCATAATATCAATCCTTTTCTTTTTGACAAATTGATAATATCACAAAAATATTGGAAATTTTGTAGAATATAGTAGCTTTATTCGTTTATTCTACATTCTAATCCAAGCTCCTCTTGAATTGTCTGTTTTATTTTATCAGTCAGATGTATATCCTCGTCTGATATTTTAAGCCTTACCGTTATCATATTTATGCAGTTGTCCTTGTCAATATCCATATCAATAAAAATTTCTTCAGCCGTCACGGGGATTTTTTTGAGAGTCCCCTCGACGAGCGCCGCTACGCTGCTTTTCACATAGTCGATGCTCTTCTCGTCCGCCGCGACAGAGGCTTCCGCTGACGAAACCATATCCCCCGCGCCGGGTACCGCCGAAAGGTCAAGGTCAATATCGGAGAGCGGTATTATTATGGCGCACAGCATAAACCCGCCAAATACGAAACGGAGAATGCCGTTCATCTTCGCCGACGGTGACAGCAGCTCAAGAACGCCGCATATGACTGCCGCGATACATATAACAACCGCCCAAGATGCTACCGAACTCATGTGCTTTCACCTCCGATTATCAGAATGAGAACAGTAGTAAGTATAAATACTGTCATAACGCAAAGAAGAACAGCTGTAATAGTTGAAACGACCTTTGACGCTGAACGCAGCAATGTGCTGATGCTGCCCGTGCCGAGAATATCTCCGACAGACGCCGAAATATTCAGGGACAGTATCCAGAGCAGACACCGTATCAGTACCGGCAGAAACAGAAACGCGCAGCCGAATATTACAAAAACTCCCGCCCCCGATTTTAAAAGCTTAAGACCTCCGCGAACCGACGCAAGCGATTCTCCGAGCGCGCTTCCGACTACGGGTACAAACGAGCTTACGGCAAACCTCAGCGCACGTCCCGCCGCACCGTCGCTTTTCGTGGTAATAATGCTTTGGAAGGTCAGAATGCTTACGAATACCGACATACAGAACGTCATAAGCCATTTGCAGACCTTGTAAAGCATATCGCACAGCGACGACAGCTTCATTCTCGGAGAGATCGCCGATGTGACGGAAATACCGAGAAAAATATTCAGAAGCGGGAGGAAAACATTTGACGAAACAGCGGAAATCACCTGAGCCGCCGCCATCATAGCCGTACAGTACGACGCGCCTGAAACCGGTTCGCCCGCAGAGATCATAAGCCCCGCCATTATCGGAATGTACAGTGTGACAAATCCGCACACGCCTCGTATAATCTCGCAGGTGTCGGAAATCACTCCGCATAACGGCACAACTATGCAGGCGCAGACGCATAGCGTTCCCACAGTTCCGCCAACCGTCCCCATACTGCTGCCGAGCGACTGCTTGAAGCCTTCAACGAGCGAACAAAGGACAATTATCCCTATGCACACCGGCACAGCGCCCAGCGGCGACGAGGCTTCTTCAAGAGCGATATTTGAAATCTCCGCGAATATGCTTCCGATATTGAGACTCGAGAGAACTCCGGCCTCAGGAGAGGTTATGCCCGCACGCTCAAGCGATTTTTGCGTTTTCTCGGGAAGCTGTGAAAAAAGCTCTCCGACGCCGCTTTCATTATACTGTTCCTCATACAGCCTGTCCTCCTCGGAAATATCCTCGGCAAAGGCAGCGGGCGTAAATAAAAGAAAAGACGAAAATATCATAAAAAACAGAATAAATTTTTTAAACATCCGTTACCCTCCTACAATGGCAAGAGCAGATGAGAATTTCATCAGAATTAATTTTTTAAATATCCATGTCTCTCCAACAGTGGCAGGAGCAGATTAGAATTTTACCGTCAGACCGTTCTGACCGTTAATTGCTGATAAGAGAAACCGCGACGCTTATCAACTTTTCAAACATAGGCATTGCCACCACAAGGATAGCCGCGCGTCCCGCAAGCTCAACGCGGGACGCGAGAGAGGATTGTCCCGCGTCCCGGCAGCAGTCGCCCGCGAATTGGCACATAAAGCATATCCCGACGGTTTTTATAAGTATGCCGCCGTACTGCGAGGCTTCTCCCGCGGAGTTTATGAGTATTTGAAGCTCGGATATTATCGGCACCACCCTTGAGATAACCGCAGTAAAAATCAACGCTCCCGCGCCTATCGCAAGAACCGTGGAAATCTCCGGGGTGTGCTTCTTGATTGACAGGGCGGCGACAGACGCGAAAATCGCTATGAAGCAGATACTTATAATATCCATAGCTAAAACCCGAACAGCGTTTCAATCTCGGTGAAGAGTGAGGCTATCTCTCTGACAAGCATCAGCAGAACGACTATCAGACCCGCGAGAGTAGTCATCATAGCCTGTTCCTCACGTCCCGAACGGCTTAATACAAGGCTTAAAACGGCAACTATTATGCCTATCGCCGCGATCTTAAAGATAAAATCGACATTCATTTTTATCCTCCGTTATATTACAGAATTATGAGCGAAACAGTAATTCCCCCAAAAAGTCCGAGTGTGCGGTAGAGCCTTCCCTTTTGTGTAAGCTCAAAGCGCGCCTGATCAAGTCTGTCCTCGACGAGAGATATATGTATATCTATGTGATTTATTTCTCCGTCAATATCGCTTTGTCCGAACTCCTTTCCGAATTCCGCTATCAGTTCTCGATCCAAGCGCGGCGCTCCGTGATTATCGCATGAATCGCCGACGGCGGCGAGCCATGCGTCCTTTACGCTCTCTCCGTCCTTTACACGGTCGGTAAAGTCGGCGGTCATGATGTCGAGCGGTTTACAGCCTGTATTCCCCTTGAAAAGCTCCCGTATATCACAGGCTGAAAGCCGTATCCTTGTCCTGGTTTCCTTTAAAAGGGTTATGTATTTTTCGAGAAACTGTACACGGGATTTCAGCCGCAGAGATGCGCCAAAACCGAGCATAGCTCCGGCAAATGATATTAGAAACAGACCTAAAAGCTTGAGTATCATGCCGCACCTCGCAGTCGGATTATTTCGCTTATTTGTCCCGCGTGTTCACGTGATTTTAGTATGACGACTGTTTTAAACGCGCCCGAACCCAGCAAAGCCTTGCCCTGCTTTCGTGACAAGACTTCGTTATAACTGCCCGCGTGTATCGTCGCGATTATGTTTACTCCCGCGTTGACGCCCTGCTCTATCGCCACCATATCGCTTGTTGCCCCTATCTCGTCGCAGATAACGGCATCGGGGGAAAGCGTCCTCAGCGCCTGAATTATTCCCTCGTACTTTGAATAGCCGTTGAGTATATCGGCAAGTCCCAAGTCGTTGCGGGAAATCCCCGCGTATGTACCCGAAAGCTCCCCCCGTTCGTCTATAACGCTTGTCCGCATTATGCGGCAGTCTATTCCGAGGGAAACACGCCGCGCGAGGTCACGCAGTATAGTCGTCTTGCCGGAACAGGGAGCGCCGACTATAAGCAATCCGCCGTCAACACCCCCGACCCGTCGGAGAAGCTCCTCGGACGCGTCGGGTATCTCTCGAGCTATCCGTATATTCAGTGAAGAAATATCGCGTATTGACGTTATCTCGCCGTGTGAAATAACGGCTGTCCCGCATAAACCGACACGATGCCCGCTGCCCATTGTCACAAAGCCGTTTTTTATTTCATTCTGATGACTGTATACGGAATAGCAGCATACGTTCTGAAACGTTGACACTATGTCCTCATATGACGCTATGACAGCTCCGCTCGGGGATCCGGATGTCTGTCCGCTTTCTGTTACAAACAGGATATTGCCGCCCGACGACAGAGTAAGAGGCTTGTTCGCGCGCAGACGGATCTCCTGAACGGAAGCCTTCAGCCCGTTCGGGAGTTTATATATGAATTTATAAAGTCGCTCGCTGAGTGCGCGGGCGGCTTCGTTGAATCTTTCACTCATTATTATCATCATTCCTTTCGCTTTATTATCCTTTGTGATAATATATGAGTGCAGGCGTAAATGTAGAACCGTGAGAATTTAAAAAATCCCGCTTTATCGCAGTTGATAAAGCGGGATTTTTTGCCAGCGATAATATTATCAGCGGTTCGGATAGTTTTAACGGCAGACAAATAAAGCCTATTGACATAACTGTTCTTACTATTATACAGCGTTTTTCCTTGCCGGACGGCAAGAAATTCAAAGATTTCTCCAAGGGCATGAAAATGAAACTTGCAATATCCGCCGCGCTTTCTCACGATGCGAAACTGCTTATTTTTGACGAGGCGACAGCGGGGCTTGACCCCGTTGTGCGCGATGATATTCTCGATATATTAAATGATTTTACACGAAATGAAAATCATTTCGCTTTAATGACCTCGCACATAACAAGCGACCTTGAAAAAATATGCGACTATATCGCGTTTATTCATGACGGCAGACTTATAGCCTGTGAAGAAAAGTACGTGCTTTCCGACCGCATATCTCAAGCAATGCCTTACAGCAAAAGGTCACTTGTCGCGAGCAAATATATTGTTTATGCGATTTTTGCTGTTTCGTATTTTGTTATATATTCCGTGCTGCTGTCGCTTTTCAGCTTGATGAAAATTTCTCCGAATGCTGACTTGGGCTATGAGTTTAAAACCGCATTCTTTATACTGTCGGTAAGTACCCTGATACCCGCCGTCGGACTGCCTCCGGCTTTTAAACTCGGAGCTGAAAAGAGTATCTACTATATCATATTTTTATGTTTTGCAGCGGGATTTGCCGTTGCGGCCGTGACATTTAATCAATCCAACAGGAACATACTTAACTCTGCCTGTTATATTTTACTTCCCGTCTGCGTTTTACTGTTTTTCTGTTCATACGCTGTTTCGCTTGCGATTTACAGGAAAAAGGAGTTTTAAAAAATACAGCTCACACAAGATTACCCCCGCTTCTCGGAAGCGGGGGTAATTTATATAATTTTAATAATATATTACATATTACCGAAACAAAAGCATAGCTTTCAGTCGTCAATTTGGTTTTCCGGCACGGGAGGAGTAACCTTTTCCGAGCCGAAGTAAATATTATACCAAACAAGAAAGACGTATATCGTCCATATTTTCCTGCTGTTGTCCTCCTTGTTGCTGTAATGCTCGTCAAGCAGTCTTATGAGAACATCGGTATTGAAAAACATTTCGGAGGTTTCGGACTTAAACATTTCCTTTACAATGTTATAGTATTTTTCATCACGAAGCCAGACTCTTGTCGGAACAGGGAAGCCGAGTTTTTCCTTTTGGGCTGTTTCCTTCGGAAGATGACGGAGAGCCGCCATACGCATCGCGTATTTTGTGTTCTTTCTGTTTACCCGCAGCTTTGTGGGCAGCTTGCGCGCGACCTCAAAGACCTTTCTGTCGAGGAAAGGAACGCGGAGCTCAAGAGAGTTCGCCATACTCATTCTGTCCGCCTTAAGGAGAATATCGCCAACCATCCATAGGTTTATATCGAGGTACTGCATTTTGGTCACGTCGTCATAGCCGCGCACCCTGTCGTAAAATTTCCTGCACAGATCCTGCGGACGTGTAACGACAGACGTATCCCTGAGAATCTCGTTTTTCTCCTCTCTGTCGAACAGAAACGCGTTTCCGATAAACTTCTCCTCGGTAACTCTCTCTCCTCGAAGTATAAAGCCTCTGCCCTTGATATGGGGCATTTTGCGGGCTTTTTTGGCGAGAGCCGTTCTCGTCTTTTGGTTGAAAATTTTCTGATACAGCTTAAAAACGTGTGGTTCGTTATATACGGTATATCCTCCGAAAAGCTCGTCCGCGCCCTCGCCCGAGAGTACGACTTTGACATACTTGCTCGCAAGCTTTGAAACGAAGTAGAGAGCTATGCAGGACGGGTCGGCAAGGGGCTGATCCATATGATACTGAACAAGAGGCACAGCGCCCCAAAACTCCTCCGAGCCTATCAGCTTGGTATGGTGGTCAACGCCTATTTTTTCGGAAAGACGCTCCGCCCAGCTTATTTCGTTATACCTTTCTCCGAAATCGAAGCCGACGGTAAAGGTCTTTTGATCGGCAAAGTACGTTGAAACATAGCTTGAGTCAACGCCGCTCGAGAGAAAACAGCCAACCTCAACGTCGCTGATTTTATGGGCGTTTACAGAATCCTCAAAAACAGCCTCTATCTCGTCCACCGCCTTATCAAGAGTGAGCGTTTCGTCCGGCTTGAAGGTGGCTTCAAAGTATCTTGTGGCAGTTACCTTGCCGTCCCTGTACCAGAGATAATGCCCGGGTAGCAGACAGTATATTCCCTCAAAGAATGTTTCCGGCGGCACGACATACTGAAATGACAGATAGTTGTTGAGTGCCTGATAGTTAAATTTTTTCTGATATTTAGGATATTCGAGAATGCTCTTTATCTCCGAGCCGTAGACAAATTCTCCGTCCACCATGGCGTAGTGCATGGGCTTTATGCCGAAAAAGTCCCGCGCGATAAAGATCGAGCCGTCGTTTACATTGTGTATCGCGAAGGCGAACATACCGCGCAGCCTCATAAGCATATCCTCGCGCCATTCCTCAAAGGCGTGTACAAG
>CAYLOD010000002.1:46057-52358 GCA_964385235.1 uncultured Clostridium sp. | reverse complement strand
GTACAAGAACCTCGGAATCGGTGTTTGTGTAGAACTTGTGTCCCGCCTTGATAAGCTCCCCGCGCAGCTCCTTGTAGTTATATATTTCTCCGTTAAACATAAGGACAAGCGACTTGTCCTCGTTATATATCGGCTGATGGCCTGAATCAAGGTCGATAATGCTCAGTCTGCGAAAGCCCATTGAAATTTTGTCGCTCGTATAGTAGCCGAAGCTGTCCGGGCCGCGGTGAGTAATAACATCAGTCATTCTCTTGAGAACATCGTCCCTGTCAACTATTTCGCCTGTGAATCCGCACAATCCGCACATATTTTTCATTCCCTTCATTTTTAAAAGCGATATATCTGAAAACTATTCCAATTTTATCACACCGGCAAAAATCTTTCAACAGTTTTATTCTTAATAAATATATTCAGATCATTACTCAAAAAAAGCCGTTGCTAAGCCGGATTAAATACCTGAAACAGCAACAGCTTAAGGAGCTTAGGTATGAATTTGACAAAAATTTTTTATCAGAGGAGAGCGGCGAAAACCAAACGCAAGAATTAACGCCGGGGCGGATCACAGAGTTTGACGAGGCGCTCCGGGGCAGCCTTGTGGAATACATGACGGTCTGAAGCAAGAACGATGTCCGCCTTACGCTCACTTGCGGCGAATAAATAAAAGGCTGAGTCATATGCGGACAGAACCTGATTTTACCTTATAGCCGGCTTAACTCTCTGCGTTTTTCTATTATATTACAAAAACATTTTTCACATATCAATAAGCAATCCGCAGCACGGGCTGTTGTTCCGATGCCATGGTCTATGAGAACCTTGCGGCTGTATTCAAAGATGGCACGGAGATTCATCGGAATACATACAATAGCCAAAAACTCCTCACTGCCACATCGTCGGTGAGGAGTTTTGACATTTATTTCTTCATTAGACCGGCGCCGCTGTGCCACGCCTGACCGATTTTCTCTCCCACGGCGTAATAACCGCTTCGCATTTGGTCAAAGATAAAAGCGTTCAGCTTGCCGGCGTCAATCCTGCCTTTTTCATCCAGCACTTTCTCGTCTGCAAGTACATTGACGATTCTGCCGAGTATCCGCAGACCGTATGGCTCATCTTCCATCTTCTCAACAGCGCATTCCAGCGTAACGGGATACTCCTCAATGACAGGCGCGTCTACCCGGCTGCTTTTTATAGCGTGCAACCCGGTTCGCTCAAATTTATCCGACATCTTATTCGCGGTCGCAATGCCGAGAAAGTCCGATGTTTCCAAAGTGTCCGTCCCCGGAATGGCGAGGGTGAACGCTCCCCGCGCCCGTATATTGGCAACGGTTTTGTGTTCGGCTTCCAGATTCAGCGCCACCATGTCCTCGGCGCAGATACCGCCCCACGCCATCATCATCAAGTCCACCGTGTCGTCCTCATTGTATGTGCCGATCATATAAGTCGGCATGGGAAACAGGTACGGCTTTACGCCAAAATCTTTTTTCATAGTTTTCATTTCTCCTTTGTTCTGTTTTCATTCGGTCTGTTTCGCGGGAGTGATTTCCCCGTAAACATTCCACGCGAACAGGGCTTTCTCGGATTCATTACCATATACCCGCTCCATATTACAGATATAAGGATAATGACCTCATACCCCGTGATATTCCTTTAAGCTGCAACGGATCGTCACGCGGCTGTGAACGGGGATTTTAATGTTGCTTCCCTCAACTTTGGCAAGTTCAATGCCAAACTTTTGTGCCTTGTCCGTATTCCTCCCGGTGGTGCCGCCGCAGTCAAGGACGGTTTCCGCGATCTCCGATCAGGGTACGGTCAGCATGACATTCAAGTTTCCGCGAACCATCTCGCCGCTGTAAGATGTCTTTATCATCGCATAGGCGATCATGCCCGGATTGTATGAAATATATTTACACCACGAAACGGCTGCAAGGTTCGCGGTTCCGTCCGGTTTCTCCGTGCAGATCAGTGTTACAGGGTTGGGGGCGTCAGACCCTGCGCCTGCGGCAAAGTGATTTTTTCATGGTTTTTGTATTCTTTTTATGCTTTAGTGAATTGATTTTCCAAGTTCAAATGCTTTCTGAACCTCAGCCTTGCCTTTAATAGCGCCCACGCCCATGTTGCCTCCGGCAAGGACGTGACCGAGATTTTCCCATTTCAGGTGTTCTATCAGATGGTCGTAGTACAGTACCGCATCATCGAAGCCGTGTCCCTCCGCAGCCATTAACAACGCTGATGATCGGCCATGACCGCGAAGCAGATTCCCATCGCCTTCTTCGAGTGCGAAAAGACGGTCAAAAGCTGTCCGTAACTGACCGCTCATGTTCCAGTAATAGAGCGGCGTCGCAAGCACAACCACGTCAGATTCTTTGACAGCCGGATAGATTTTCGCCATGTCGTCCTTCTGAACGCAGGGACATTCTCTGCTGCTGTGACCTCCGAAGCAGCCCTTGCAGCCATGTATGTCCATACTGTCCAGATGAAATGTCACGACTTCGTTTCCCGACTGCTTTGCTCCTTCGGAAAATGCTTTGACCAGCTCAGATGTATTTCCGTTCTTTCGAGGACTGCCATTCAGTATAACGATTCGTTTGCCCATTTTCTGACCTCCATTCTTCCCATATTGACTTTCACAAATCTTGGTACTATAATTATAACCAGCGCGGCAGTGAAAAACAAGTACGCACATTCAAGATATATACTATCCCGGAGGAAAGCGCTATGGACAAGGAATGTATCGCAAACTGCAAACTGGAGGACACAGGATTTAACTACACTATGTCGCTGATCCAGGGCAAATACAAAATGGTTATTCTCTACACGCTGATGGAGTTTGAGATCGTGCGGTTCAATGAGATGCAGAAATATATCGGCGGTATCACCTATAAGACGCTCAGTTCCACATTAAAACAGCTTGAAGCGGACGGGCTTGTCAATCGGAAAGAGTATCCGCAGATCCCGCCGAAGGTGGAATACAGCCTGACAGAGAAGGGAAAATCACTGATCCCGATTTTAGATCAAATGTGTGATTGGGGCAGTCTGCACCGAGACAGGTAGCTTTTTTATTTAAAAAATCATATTGAACGGCAAAAGTAAAAATTGAAAAAGCTGTACCATAGAACACGTGGCATGGCTGCCGAAAACGCAGTCCCGGCCGCAAAACTGCTTTGTGTCCAATATGGACAAGCGGTACGGCAGGGACACCACGGTCATTACCATAGGAAAAGCGACACACGAACTGAAAGATAAGGATTGTCCGCAAGGTCCGTTTGTGAAGCCCTGTTTTTATTCGGATTTTTTTCGGAGGGAGCGGACGAATGGCGGGAAAGCCGCCGGGACACAATTTGCAGACGCAGCTATTGTTTTTTGTGATGAATACAGAGTGCCCGGAATGAATCCGGCAGTGTTTGACGTGTGAACGGGGCGGCGGCCGGAAAAATGTGTATTTAAGTATTTCCATTGATAGTGGGAAATGGCGTGCAGACGGCTGCCGTACTTTCCGAACGCACCGATCACGCTCGGAAAGTACCTTGACACAGGGCTGATTATGTGCGTAAATTCAGGCGGAGAAACGGCTCCGGAAAACGCAGATTAAATTTCCAAAGTAAATTCCACTTTTGCATTTACTTTGGAACTTTAATTATTCCTGATTTTTGCCTGAATCCGCACTGAAAATTGTTGAAATAACCTTAAAAATTTGATACAATGTATTTCAGTAAATATGTTCCCCCCGTCCCGTCTTTACGGGAACGGTTCCTTATTAAACGTATTACCGAATTTATTGTAAAGTGCCACTCAAGCATTCAATAAGCGGCAGGCTGCTGATTGCGGTAATTATATCCTCGGTCTGAGATGCAGGGTACAGCTTGCCTTAAGATATATTTAATCGAAATTTGCCGAATAAAATATATAGTGGAGGGTCGCTCTATGGAATCATGTACACAGCTATATATACGCAAAATCGTTGACTCGATCCTTAATAATCTGGAACAAAAGCATAATAATATTTTATTTGTCAAACACTACAATACGCTGGATATTAAAGAGCAGGAACTTGTCGAATCGCTTGAATGCCGTGAAAACTGCCCTATTTTCCTGTATCACGAGTTTTCCGCCAAATATATGCAGGGTGTTTTTGAACCTTTTCTTGAATGGATAATGCAGCTTTATCAGGATTATTACAGCGATACCCCTATTGAGCAATTTCTTGATCTTGCCAACGTATATTTTCAAGCGCGCCCTGTGATTCGGACATATATCGAAACGGGAGTATGTCAGAGAGATGAGGACATTATATTTATCGAGGCGAACTATGAGGCGCAGAAGTTTCTGGAATCCGTCTGTAATATTCTGCTGTATGTAGCCAACGAACACAGGCTGTTCCTGTTTTTGAATAAGCTGCACTTTGCCGAAAAGTCAACGATAGATCTGCTTAACGAGTTTTTGAAGCGTATGCCCGATAATATTGCCCTTTTGGCAAATTATAACGAGGTATACGATGTTCCTGAATATGAAAAAGGCTCTTGGGAACAAATGATAGATTTTATAGAAAGCAACAACATAATTTTAGACTGGAGCCTGCAAAGCGGTCAATCATCACAAAGTGAAAAAAACGAGATATTTGATCCTAAAACAAAGGAACTGAATACTTATTTACGGCTTGTCGGGAACATGACCGCCTGTGTCGCCATTGAACAGGCAAACCATTATCTTGAACAGATCCACAATAAGTTTGAGATTGAAAAAATAACAATTCCGTTAAAGGATAAGCTTTCATATCTTTTGATATATACATTCGTGTCACTGTGCCTTGACAATACCGCAAAGGCTCTTATGCTGTGCGATATTAACAACTCAATAGTCAACAAATCCACAGATCCGCACCTGAAGTTCAGCTGCACATACCTTGCGGCTCTCACACAGTTTAAGGCGGCTCAGACAGATCAGGTGGCAAAGCACGTTCAGACTTGCTTTGATATTGCGGAGCAGCTCGGTGAGGAAGAATATATGTTTAAAGCAAAGCTGCTCGACTATATTATCCTGCTCAAGGGCTGGACAAACATATACTCCTGGGACGTCAACCTTATCATTGACAGCGATTTTGCGCATATGGCAATAAAATATAAATATTATAACCACCTTGCGTATATCTACCTTTTCGGAACCTGCAACGATATAAAATATTTTATTAACGGAGAAAAAGGGCTTGAGGAGGCGGAATCGTTTAAAAACGGCATGACCCTCGCGAAAATGATGAATAATGAGGCTCTCATGATTAAGGCATGGCAGAAAAATGTCATGATGGCGTCGTCCTATGGATACTTTTCGTCCGTTGACTATTTCTACAAGAAAACTCTTGAGATAATAGAGGGACAGAACAACAAGTTTGAAGAAGCAAATACCTATAACGGGCTCGGATATAACCGCATAGTCAGCGAGCAGTTTGCCGTCGCGAACGAATATTTTAACAAGGCGCTCACCATACTTTATGATCTTGTAAAACCTGATGTCATTTCGGAAACGCTGTATAATATGGCTACAAACGCGATACTCGCGCACGAATACTATACCGCGAGCAGTCTGCTGACTGTCGTTATAGATATTCTTGACGCCCTCGGCGAATACAAGCTGAGGATATGCAATCTCGCGAAGATTTACGGTCTGCTCGTTCTTTGCAACTGTTATCTCGGAGTGGAATACAACGCGCATCTTTATTTCGGAAAAATGGAACGTTCAGTTTCACATATGCTTGACATTCCCGAAACAGGCAGTTTCTATCTCTGGGACGACGACTTGTTCTTCTATTTCTTTACCGCGGGACTTCTTGCGAAAAATGATGATATAGAAACGGCTCAAAAGCACTTTGACCGTGCAAAGATCCATCTTTTTAACTCGGTGGGCAACCTTTTCTTCGCTTACTATCAATTTGCTTTGGCGCAGGCCGACCTGTACGAGGCTCAAGGCAGGCATGACGACGCTGTAAATATTCTGAACGACGCCTTAGACTACTGTAATGACCACGGATATGAGTTCAAGGCGGAGATACTCAGAGCAAAGCTTGAGAACAGGCCCTACCCGCATGAGAGGATCGAGCTGAATCTTGAAAGCGTTACGCTGCAACAGCTTGAATCCCTCGCAAAGCGTTGCAGAATAGAGCGCGAGCTTCGAGAAAAAAATAAAGGCATAAACTTCCTTATATCGTGGCAGGAGCTTTTAAATAAAGACTATCCCAGCGAAAATGAACTCATACAGAACGCGATGAGTGTCATTCAAAATAATTATAATATTGACAGGGTGCTGTTTATCGAGG
>CAYLOD010000002.1:43968-46010 GCA_964385235.1 uncultured Clostridium sp. | reverse complement strand
TGCAGCAAGAACCTTACTGTTCAAGACAGCGATATTGAAACGATAATTGAATTTTTCAAGGAATACCGAAAGGAGTTTCTCACATCGCGTTTTGACAAAACCTTTGACGACTATGACCAGATATTGAATATTTTCGGCAAAAACAATATTGTGTCGTTTATGTGCATACCGATGTATAATAACGAGGTTCTGCGCGGTGTTTTTATAGCTGTCATAAATATGCACGAAAATCTTCTCTCAAATATCTGTCTGTTCAGCAACAACGAATTTACGATATTTAAATTTGCGGGAACACAGATAATCGACGCCATTGAGCGTCTTAACGCAAAAATCGAGATAAAGGCTATGAACGCCAAGCTCCAGAAAAGCGCTGTCACCGACCTTCTTACGGGCTTGCTCAACCGTCAGGGCTTCGCGAAAAAGATAGAGGATCTGTCGGAATTTTCCGCAAGCCAGCACCGGGAAAACCAGGAAACAACTATACTTTATATTGACCTTGACAACTTTAAGTACTGCAACGATACGTTCGGACATGACATAGGCGACCTGATGCTCAAAAAGATCGCGGACTTGTTCACGGAGATAGTAAATAACAAGGGGTACATCGTCCGATACGGCGGCGATGAATTTGTTATTGTTCTCCCGAATCTTTCGACAGACTCCGGTGTTGAAATATCCGAGAAAATATTCGCGGGAATAGAGGAAAACGGATATTTCATACAGGATATTTCGGCAGCCCTAAAGCGCAGCGTCGAGGTTGACGACGATCACAGGATTTCCTGCTCTATCGGAATATCAACAGCAAAACGATACAGCCACGACGCTATCATGGAATGTCTTAAACACGCCGACGCCGCGCTGTATGACATAAAAAAAAGCACAAAGCACGCCTACGAGGTTTGGAATCCGGCGCAGTAATGACGATTAAAAACGGCCGCTTACTTCTTTTGAAGTACAGCAGCCGTTTTGTTTTTTATTATTCGTGAAATTTTGTCAGTCTACAAGATCGGGGTCAAAGCTCTCCTTCCACGGAAGTCCCCACTTGTTAAGCTCCTCCATAAACGGGTCCGGGTCAAACTCCTCAATATTAAACACACCGGGCTTTTTCCACTTTCCTGTCAGAAGCATAGACGCGCCTATCATCGCGGGAACACCCGTTGTGTAGGAAACGGCCTGTGAGCCGACCTCCTTATAACATTCCTGATGGTCACAAACATTGTAAAGGTAGTATGTCTTGTCCCTGCCGTCCTTTCTGCCTCTGAAGATACAGCCGATATTGGTCTTGCCCTTTGTACGGGCGCCGAGAGAGGCGGGGTCAGGCAGTACAGCCTTGAGAAATTGGAGAGGAACTATCTGCTTCCCCTCGAAGTCAATGGGCTTTATTGACGTCATTCCAACGTCCTCAAGGCATTTGAGATGAGTGAGGTAACTCTGTCCGAATGTCATAAAAAACCTTATGCGCTTTATTCCCTTTATATTGAGGGCAAGCGACTCGAGCTCCTCGTGGTGGAGAAGATACATATCCCTCTCTCCTATTTCCGGAAAGTTATATGTCCTCTTGATTTCCATGGGCTCTGTTTCTACCCACTTGCCGTCCTCGATATAGCTGCCCTTTGCGGAAACCTCGCGAATGTTTATTTCGGGATTAAAGTTTGTCGCGAACGGATAGCCGTGATCGCCCGCGTTACAGTCGAGAATATCAATATAATTTATCTCGTCAAACTCATGCTTTTGAGCGTACGCGGAGAAAACTCCCGTAACGCCGGGGTCAAAGCCGCTGCCCAGAAGCGCGGTTATCCCTGCTCTTTCAAACCTGTCGCGATAAGCCCACTGCCACTTGTATTCAAACTTAGCCTTGTCCGGCGGCTCGTAATTCGCCGTATCTACATAGTCTGTCTTAGTTTCAAGACAGGCGTCCATAATAGTCAGATCCTGATACGGAAGCGCGAGATTTATGACAACATCGGGCTTTTCCCTGTTAATGAGAGCCACAAGCTCCGCAACATTATCCGCGTCAACCCGTGCTGTCGTGATTTTTGTCT
>CAYLOD010000002.1:0-43958 GCA_964385235.1 uncultured Clostridium sp. | reverse complement strand
TGCTTGCGATACATATCTCCTCAAATACATCTGAATTTTGACAGCATTTGTGTACACATACGCTCGCGACACCTCCCGCGCCTATAATCAACGCCTTTGACATTTACAATTCCCCCAAAATAATTATTTTCAAGCGCAGCTTCAACAAGCCGCAAAAATTGCAAAGCAATTTTTATCGCTTCAGTGGAGAATTGCATCTCCTCATTGAAGCGATATATGTTCCCCGCCGCCTTAGAAGCGGGAAACATCAGCAGTGGTTATATATATCTTATGAGGAACGGCCTCTTGCGCCGCGCCTGCCGCATTTAAAATAATTTTTAATTAAGCTGCTCCAAAACATAATTCGGAAGCGCGAAACTTCCCTTATGAAGTTCAGTGTTATAGTATCGTGTTTTCAGTCCGAGCCTGTTCCATGCCTCAGCGTCGAGATCGCTTACAGGGTCAAATTTTTTGGACGCAAAGCCGAAAAGCCAGTGTCCCGACGGATATGTCGGTATATGGGCCTGATACACCTTAACTATCGGGAAGAAGTCCGATATTTTTTTGTGCGCGATTCTCATCGCCCTCGCATAAGGAGCATAGTACGGGCTTTCGTGCTGATTTACAAGTATTCCGCTCTCGTTGAGAGCCTTATGGCAATTACCGTAAAATTCCTGTGTAAAAAGTCCCTCTCCGGGTCCGACGGGGTCTGTAGAATCAACTATTATCAAATCATACTCGCACTCACAGCCGCGTACAAAGCGAAGTCCGTCGTCAATGTGAATCGTTACCCTCTCGTCGTTAAGCTTGCGCGAAACATCGGGAAGATATTCAAGACAGGCGTCAACGACCATGCGGTCGATTTCCACAAGGTCAATATGCTCTAACGTGTCATATCTCGTAAGTTCCGCCGTCACTCCCCCGTCGCCCGCGCCGATAACAAGAACCTTCTTTATATCGGGATTGACCGCAAGAGGAACGTGGGTAATCATCTCGTGGTAGATAAATTCGTCCTTTTCGGTGAGCATAATTCTGTCGTCGAGGACAAGTATCCTGCCGAACTCAGGCGTCGAAAAAATCTCTATCCTCTGGTAGTTTGATTCGGCTGAATAAATCTGCTTGTCACAGCGGATAGAAAAACGAACGTTCTTTGTCTGCTCCTCCGTATACCAAAGCTCCAAAAAACCGACCTCCTTTAAACGCAGCTCAGACGGCTTCACATATATTTACGTACAAGCCAAGAAAGAGTAATATTAAACGCAAGCATTATTACAAGCGTTATTATAGCTCCTACCGCGAATATTATCTGTATTTGCTTTTCTAAATGGACAAGTTTCTTATCAAACCAAATCTCACCCGGACAGTAATTGCGCCTATTGAGTGAATACTCCACCGTTTCCGCCGGGTAAAACTCACTGATAAGAAAGCTGTTGCCGATAACATATATTGTAACTATATTCGACGCGAGAGCGTCCTTGTATGAAGCGCAGAGAGGAAACTCCGATATTAGAGTCACCTCACGCTGAACGGCTGAATCAAAAAACTTTACTATGGGATAACAGGTATAAACAGTATTTGTATCCGACTTGTACAAGGGCTTTCCCAAACGCTCGTCAATTATCGCGGCGTGAAACATTTTGCCGTAAGCCATAAAATGCCTTAATTTTTTGCGGAACATGAGCATTTTTATCGCTTTAACCGAAAAATGGATAATAACGGGTACATTAAAAATAAATAAAAGCACAGTTATTATAATATCCGTAATTTTATCAAATCTGTTATTCGCTTTATATATAAAAGAAACTATGATTAATGCCACATCCAAAATATCATTGCGCAAGATATAAGAATATCGTTATAATCAAGCTGTTGATCCGTATATAAAAATTTCCGGCGTTTCAAGCTTCACATATCCTGACCGGTCAGGACATTAAGCCTTTCGGTATTCATATCCTCAGTGCCGAGAAGCGCCGCACCCTTTTCCTTTGCGTATAAAATATAGTCGAGAGCATCTTTCGTAACAAGTTCTCCCGGAGCGAGTACAGGTATACCCGGAGGATAACACATAACGAACTCCGCGCAGACCCTGCCGACCGTTTCCCGAATCGGGAGCTGTACCTTTTCACTGTAGAACGCATCCTGCGGGGATCGAACGACAACGGGCTTAATGTATTCATAACCCAAAAGCCCCGTGCTCGGCTTTGAATAAAGCCGCTTGATCTCAGACAGAGCCGCGACAAGGCGTTCGACCTCAAGTATCCTGTCGCCTACGGATACGATCGCGAGAATATTCCCTATATCTCCGAATTCTATCTGTATTTCGTACTTGTCACGCAGCAGCTCGTAAACCTCTATGCCCGCAAGTCCTATATCCCGTGTATGTATAGAGAGCTTTGTCGGGTCGAAGTCAAAAACGGCGTTTCCGTCAATCAGCTCACGGGAAAATGCGTAATAATCTCCGAGCTTATTTATTTCGCTCCTGCCGTAATTCGCGAGCACCGTCACCTTTTCAAAAATCTTCCTGCCGTTCAGGGCAAGATTCCTTCGTGATATATCGAGCGACGACATCAGAAGATAAGAGCCGCTTGTCGTCTGTGTGAGATTGATTATCTGCCGAACATAATCGGGATTTATGCTTTCGGAGATAAGCAGAATAGAGCTTTGCGTCAGCGAACCGCCCGTCTTGTGCATACTGATCGCCGACATATCCGCGCCGACGCGCATCGCCGCAAGCGGCATATAGTCGCCAAAGTAGAAGTGTGTCCCGTGCGCCTCGTCAACAAGTACCTTCATTCCCGCGTTATGCGCTATTTTTACTATCTCGCGGAGGTTTGAACATACGCCGTAATATGTGGGGTTGTTTACGATAACAGCCTTAGCGTCCGGGTTTTCGTCAATAGCGCGCTGTACATCCTCGACAGCCATACCGAGCGGTATGCCGAGTCGCGCGTTAAGCCCGGGGTCAACATATACAGGAACAGCGCCGCATATAATGAGCGCGTTTATGGAGCTTCTGTGGACGTTTCTCGGCATTATTATTTTATCGCCGCGCTTGCACACGCTCATGACCATAGCCTGCACGGCGCTAGACGTTCCGTTCACCATAAAAAAGGCATGTGCGGCTCCGAACGCCTCCGCGGCAAGCTCCTGCGCCTCCTTGATAACACTTACGGGGTGGCACAGGTTGTCAAGCGGCTTCATGGAGTTGACGTCAACACTCATACACTGTTTGCCCAAAAAATCCGTAAGCTCGCTGTTCCCCTTTCCCTGTTTATGACCGGGAACGTCAAAAGAAACTATTCTGTCTTCCCTGTATTGCAAAAGCGCCTCCAGCAGAGGTGCATCTTTCTGTGAAAGGCTCATCTTGACATACCTCACTCATAGATGTTGGTTCCGCTGAAAATCTCTATCATCTCACGGCGCAGGCTGTTGGTTATTTCAAGTCTTTCCTTTGGCGGAAGCTCATAAACGTCCGTTTTAAAGAGATAGTTCTGCAGCTCTATCTCCTTGATGAGCATCTGAGTATGGAAGATATTCGACTGATATACATTAACGTCTACCGCGTCGTATCTGCGCAGTGTTTCCTCACGAATATAGTCCTGAATAGACGTCATTTTGTGGTCGAGGAAGAGCTTCTTTCCGCTCTGGTCCCGTGTAAAGCCGCGCACACGGTAATCTATCGTTATTATATCGGAGTCAAAGCTGTCTATCAGAAAATCAAGCGTATTAAGCGGGGAGATTGTCCCGCATGTCGAAACATCAATATCAACGCGAAAGGTCGCTATCGAATTGTCGGGATGATATTCGGGATATGTGTGAACAGTAACATGGCTTTTGTCGAGATGTCCGGCTATGCCCTCTCTCCATCTGCCGCAGTTGCATGATTCGTCGATAGATTCGGGAAATCCCTTTTCGGAAATAAGGAGAGCCACGCTCGCCCCCTGCGGGTCATAGTCCTGCTTTGAGATATTGAGCAGGCTCGCGCCTATCATATCCGTGACACGGCAAAGTATATTTGTCAGCCTTTCCGAGTTATACTGTTCGTCTATATACTTAATATAGTCTATCTGTTCACGCTCCGATTGAGCATAACAGACGTCATATATGTTAAAGCTGAGAGTTTTGGTGAGATTATTAAAGCCATAAAGCTTCAGCCTTTTTTCCATCCCTAACATCATAACCTTTCAGGCAAAAATATATCAATTTACTATATCACAAAATATTAAGGAAAGCAATAATAATCGGGAAGTTTTTCAGCGCGCCAATCATAACGCTTTCATAGTATCTTGATATGTTACTTTGCATTTTACCATTACATATGATATAATATAAAGAAAAGCTAAAAGCCATACACCCTTGAAAGGAATGTATCCTAAAATGGCATTTGACAGAAATAAAATACGAAACTTCTGTATAATCGCACATATAGACCACGGAAAAAGCACCCTTGCCGACAGGATCCTTGAACAGACGCAGTCTGTCGCGATACGGGATATGGAGGATCAGCTCCTCGACAACATGGAGCTTGAGCGTGAACGCGGAATAACCATTAAAGCGCGGGCAGTCACACTTTTATATAAGGCGGACGACGGCGGGGAATATATATTCAACCTTATCGATACTCCGGGACACGTTGACTTTAACTATGAGGTTTCACGCTCTCTCGCCGCCTGCGAGGGCGCTGTTTTAGTCGTTGACGCATCGCAGGGCATAGAGGCGCAGACGCTTGCCAACACATACCTCGCGGTTGACGCGGGACTTGAGATAATCCCCGTGATAAACAAAATAGACCTCCCGAGCGCGGACCCCGACAGAGTTTGCCGGGAAATAGAGGATGTTATCGGCATTCCCGCGGAGGACGCGCCGCGCATCTCCGCCAAGGCGGGAATAAATATTCATGACGTTATGGAAAAAATAGTCGCCGAGGTTCCCCCTCCCAAGGGCGACGACGAAAATCCCCTCAAGGCGCTTATCTTTGATTCGTACTATGACAGCTACAAGGGCGTCATAATCTATGTGCGGCTGACAGACGGTCAGGTAAAAGTCGGCGACACTATCAAAATGATGAGTACAGGGTCGGAGTTTACCGTCGTCGAGTGCGGGTTTATGCGCGCGACGAATCTCGAGCCCGTCGGCGAGCTGTACGCGGGCGAGGTCGGCTATATAGCGGCGTCGATCAAAACCGTGAGCGAAGCCCGTGTCGGAGACACCGTAACGCTCAGGGACAAGCCCGCCGCAGAGCCTCTGCCGGGCTACAGAGCGGTTCAGCCGATGGTATTCTGCGGCATATATCCCGCAGACGGCGCAAAATACGGCGACCTGCGCGACGCTCTTGAAAAGCTGGAGCTGAACGACGCGGCGCTTTCCTATGAGCCCGAAACCTCGGTCGCGCTCGGATTCGGGTTCCGCTGCGGATTTCTCGGACTTCTTCACATGGAGATAATTCAGGAGCGACTTGAACGGGAATACAACCTTGACCTTGTGACGACCGCTCCGAGCGTTATTTATAAGATAACTATGACCGACGGCACTGTCAGGTTTATAGACAATCCCACAAGCTATCCCGACCCCTCTCTTATCGCAAAGGCGGAGGAACCTATCGCGGACGCGCACATTTATTCCCCGTCGGAATATGTAGGAAACATTATGGATCTGTGCCAGGACCGCCGCGGCGTATTCAAGGATATGAAGTATCTCGACAGCGACCGCGTCGATATTCATTATGAGCTTCCGTTAGCGGAGATAATTTATGACTTCTTCGACACATTAAAGTCCCGTACACGCGGGTACGCGTCGTTTGATTATGAGCTTACGGGATATTCGGAATCACAGCTTGTCAAACTCGACATAATGCTCAACGGCGAAGTGGTGGACGCTCTCTCGTTTATCATTCATTCCGACAAAGCATACGGCAGAGCGCGCAAGATGGCTGAAAAACTCAAGGAGAAGATACCGCGCCAGCTATTTGAGGTACCTATTCAAGCCTGTATCGGCGGCAAGATAATCGCCCGTGAAACGGTCAAGGCTCTGCGCAAGGACGTCCTCGCCAAGTGCTACGGCGGCGATATAACCAGAAAAAAGAAGCTGCTTGAAAAGCAGAAAGAGGGCAAAAAGCGTATGCGCCAGCTCGGCAGCATAGAGGTCCCGAAGGACGCCTTCATGGCAGTCCTGAAACTCGACAGCGATTAGTCACCATTCCCGGCTCACAGGAGCGGCTCTGTAAATATTTTAAAAATCGCAGCGGAACATAACCGTTCGGCTGCGATTTTTTGCTTTATTGGGAACTTTCAGTAAGATGTCCCGACCCCTTGGATAACGGGACAAATCATTTATTAAATCGTTTATGCCTTATCTATAATACCCCTTTTTTTCAAGATATGTCCTTGCGCCGCTCATAACGGAATTTATCGCCTCGGGATACCTTTTAAAATACCCTCTGATCCCCTCATTTTCCAACAGCGAAATAAACTCGCCGACAGTCGCGTATATAACCGACTTTGCATAATCAGGCTCAAGTTCTCCCATTTGGACAAATTCCTTATATTCGCCGTCTATATTAAAGGGCAGACCGCTTGAAACATCCGCCATTAGAAATGCCATCAGCTTTTCGGAATCGTGCAAGTCTTTAAAAAGAATATAGCAGTCGAGGTGATATTCTTCACTCCCTGTAGAGCGCTGAAGGCTAATTCTTAAAAGAAAGAGATCAAAATCCCTGACATAAGCATAACGGCTTTTCACAAACCCCATTTCCGATAAAACGCTGTTAAATATTTTCTTTATTTCCTTTTCATCTATCATAAAAATTCTCCGATACATTTAAATTATCATATTTCACTGCTGTAATGACGTCCTCCGCCTGAGTTCAATAAGGGGGTGCCACATAATCATAATTATACTATATTATTTCTGCGATAAGTGAATTTGATACAAGAAATCCTTTTCTCGTAAGTCTTATTGCCTCATCATTACAAACGGCAAGATCATTGATTTCAAACCTTTTTGCCCTCTGAAAATATTTATCGGGAATATCCGTCCCGAATCGAGCGCGAAAATCCCTTTGCGTTAAGCCCTCTGCAAGCCTGAGCCTCAACATTATGTACTCCTCGGCAGAACCTCCTTCGCCGTCCTCGTGTATAACGCCGTCATAAAATTCCTCGAACGAACGAGCCGTATAGAACCGCTTTCCATTGAGATACGAATGAGCGGCACAGCCTACGCCGAGATATTCGTCACAATTCCAGTATTTCAGGTTATGGCGGCTCTCCTTTCCCCTCTTTGCAAAGTTTGAAATCTCATACTGAGCATATCCGAGACTTTCGAGCTGTTCGCACGCAAGCATATATCTTTCCGCCTGAATATCTTCGTCAAGCGTCAGCAACTCCCTTTCCTCATAATAGGGCGTACCCTCCTCAATTTTCAGGATATATGCCGACACATGATCAGCCCCGAGCTCCGCGCAGTATTCTATCGAACGGGCAAGACTTTCATTTGTCTGTTCAGGTATGCACAGCATAAGGTCAAGGGAAATGTTATCAAAACCCGCCGCCCTTGCGAGGCGCACGGCAGTCCTTACGTCGTCAGCGGTATGCGTTCTGCCGAGCCGTCTTAGCTCGTTGTCGTCAGCGGACTGCATACCTATCGACAATCTGTTAAAACCGCCGCGGCGCAAAAGCTCAAAATCAAAATTATTATCGGCAGAGGAAGGATTCAGCTCGGCTGTGATCTCCGCATTTCTCAGATTAAAGACAGAACGCGCGGCGGCGGCTATTGAGATCAGCCTCTGAGCTCCTATAACACCGGGAGTGCCTCCCCCTATATAGAGAGTATCGGCTGAACGCATAAGCTTACCGCCCCATTCAATAAGGCTTTTATTGACAGCGGCGGTATAGCGGCTTATCTCCTCATCGGTTCCGGGCTTTGAAAAGAAATCGCAGTATAGGCATTTTGAAGCACAAAACGGTATATGAACATAAACCCCGATATTGTTCACAGTCCAATGCTCCTTTCACGGGTAAAACAAACGGACAATCAGGCGCCGTCCGCTTCATTATCGTTTTTTTCGGTTTCCTCAGCGTTTTTCATACCTTTCTCGGAATATACCGACAGCAAAATCGTTCTAAATTCAATAAACATAATAACAAACGTAAATGCAAATATTCCAATATCAAAGTAAGCAAATATATTAAAGGAACTCTCAAGCGAGCGAGTATCCTCAATATCGACAGCCGTAACAAAAGACACTATTGTCTTTTCAATATCGTTCATCATATCCGCGCCCGATATTGCGTTGTCGATCATAACAGTAAACACGACAAACAGTATCAGCACTAAAAGAGAAATACCCGTCAAAATCGGCTTTTTCGGCCGCAAAAATATGTACAGCGCTGCAACACTCAAAACAATCGCGGCGAGAACTATCACTACTATCGGGTTTATCAATGCCGTCCACCTCCGTTAAAGCAGCGGACTGCCCTTTAGCCTGTCAATAAGCAAAGCAGTCTTTAGAACAGCCGTCTGGGTCTTGGCGTCGGGTATCTCATTGTTGAGCACCATCTCTACGGCTCTGTTTAAAGGTATCCTCAAAACGTTGAGGAACTCGTCATCATCGAGCATCTGTCCCTCATAGCGATCTATGCGGCAAAAATACATATGAATAATCTCTCCGCAGTAGCCGGGGCTTGGGTAAAGCTTTCCGAGGCTTATGTATCCTGCTCCCACCGCGCCTGTTTCCTCGAGAAGCTCGCGCTTGCCGTTTTCAAGCGGGTTCTGGCCTTTTTCAAGCTTTCCGGCAGGCAGCTCAAGGACAACCTCCTTGTACGGGTATCTGTACTGCCTGACAAAGAGAAGCTCGTCCTCGTCGGTAAGCGCGGCAATACAGACGCCCCCGGGGTGGCTGACCACCTCTCTGGACGCTGTTTTGCCGTTTTGCAGTTCTACCGTATCAAGTGTTACATGGATCACCTGACCGTTAAATATTTCCTTGCTTTCAAGTGTTTTTTCTAAAAGCTCCATTATACTTCCTCCGTGCGGAAAGACTTCAACGCGACTGATTGCCCGCCGCCTGAGCGGTGGCGTCATGCCTGTGATGTTTCTACTTATTAAGTATACAGTAAATATCTGTAAAAGTAAATCCTGTATCACCGTCATATTTTATATTTACAGAATATTCATGAATGTATCGCGTCCAAGCCGTACGCGCCGCTCGTCACGTCAAAGAACAACGCCCCGTGAGGCGGATAAGGAGTAAACAGTATGAACATGGCTATGTAAATCACAAGCGCGGCAAGCGACGGAATGAAAAAGCCTTCTATTCCTTTCGCTTTTGTAAACAGCTCATATGAAGCAAAGTGCCCCGCGAGTATAATAACGAAAAGTCCGCCAAACAACAAGGCCCTCCACGCACCCTCAAACAGCGAGTTGTACATAACCATATAAAACAACCCTATCGCCCAATATATGTAGAACGCGGCTATCTTTGACGTCACAAATCCGGCGGCGGAAGGTCGTAAAACCGCTATCTCTATAACGGTCCATATGAAAAACGGAAAGGTGAACGGCTTCATCTGTTCCCACGCGCTGTTGTTAACGCTTGAAATAAAAAAACTCCAGACTTCGCCACCCGAAAGGATAAACGCGTACTTAACAAGCAAGCCGAATAAAAAAACAAACGCCGCGCCGAAAAGCTCCATTTTTATCAATTTCTTTTTATCCATAAGCCCTCAAAATACCTCGGTCAGAGCGGATTTATAATGACAGGGGCAAGCCCCTTATCAAATGTATATTTTCTGATTATAAATATATTAAAGGGCATGGAGTTATATTACTTATTCAGCGCGGCTTCCGACCGGACTATATCAATGAAAAGATAATCGCCGCGCAAACAGCGCCGAATACCGCCGCCGCGCATAATGTCAAAATCATTTTAAGCCGCTTATTGCCGCGCTTCAGAGATGACGGCTCGCCCATATTTTCAAGAAGCTTTTTTGCCTCCTTCTCAAGAATATCACGCTGGGCACAGGCGTATTCGGGCTTTATCACAAGAAGCGCACGCTCATAGTACAGACTGCCCGTATCGACGACTTCAATAATGCTCCTGTTTATCCCTTTTATCATACACGAACAACCTCCAAAATTAATTTCATATTTTTCGATAATATAATTGACTTGTTTGCCAAATTTTATTCATTTATATTTTGTTTTAAAAGAATTATACTATTTGTAATTTCAGTTATCCCCCAAAAAAGTTGAAAACTCGGTTGAAAATGTGAATAACCTTAGTGAAAAGCCTTGTAATTATCAAATTTTTATGTTTGAAAAGTTTTCCACTACATTTTTTGACAAAAATCTTTTAAACAGTCGGTAATTTTCGGTTTGTCAACATATTTTGAAGAAATTTTGCAAAAAAAGTTACGGATTTGTTACTGTTTTTGTCTGCTGAGCATTAAAAAGGGAGTACGGAAGATCCGTACTCCCCTTTAACCGGGAAAGATATTCAGATTATCTTATCGCTTTGAACGCTTCCTCCAGGTCGAATATAATATCGTCGATATGCTCCGTACCTATTGAAAGCCTGATCGTGTTCGGCTTAATATCCTGTTCGGCAAGTTCCTTTTCATTGAGCTGACCGTGTGTCGTCGTCGCGGGATGGATCGCGAGCGACTTGGCGTCGGCAACATTCGCGAGGAGCGAAAATACCTTCAGGCTATCAATAAACTTCTGCGCGTCCTCTGACGTACCCTTTATTTCAAATGTAAAGATAGAACCCGCGCCGTTCGGGAAGTATTTGTCATAAAGCTCCTTGTAACCGCTGTTCGGCAGTGATGGATGATTTACGTTTTCAACCTGAGGATGGTTGTTAAGGTATTCTACAACCTTGAGGGCGTTTTCAACATGACGTTCTACACGGAGCGAAAGCGTTTCAAGTCCCTGCAGGAAGATAAAGGCATGGAATGGAGAAATAGTCGCGCCCGTATCACGGAGAAGTATCGCGCGGATATATGTTATAAATGCCGCGCCCGGAGCCGCTTCGGTAAATACCGCACCGTGGTATGACGGGTTCGGCTCGGAGAATTGCGGAAACTTGCCGGAGGCAGCCCAGTCAAACTTTCCGCTCTCGACAACAACGCCTCCGATCGCTGTGCCGTGACCGCCGATAAACTTAGTCGCAGAATGAACAACTATATCCGCGCCGTACTCAAACGGTCTGAGAAGATACGGAGTGGCAAACGTATTGTCAACAACAAGAGGGATATTGTGCGCGTGCGCGATTTCAGCGACCTTTTCTATGTCAATGATGTTGGAGTTCGGGTTGCCGAGCGTTTCTACATAAAGCGCCTTTGTATTCTCGGTAATGGCATTCTCAAAAGCGCCCTCCTCGTCGGGATCTACAAATGTTGTTGCAATCCCGTAATTGGGGAGCGTGTGCCCGAGCAGGTTATATGTTCCTCCATATAACGTCTTTGCGGCGACAATATTATCGCCGGACTTTGCAAGAGCAAGAATCGTATATGTAACGGCGGCGGCGCCTGAAGCGACCGCAAGCGCCGCGGTACCGCCCTCGAGAGCCGCTATTCTCTGTTCGAAAATATCCTGTGTCGGGTTTGTAAGTCTGCCGTAGATATTGCCTGACGACTTCAGCGCGAAGCGGTCGGCAGCGTCCTGTGAATCATGGAAAACATATGATGTGGTCGCGTAAATCGGAACCGCTCTCGCGTCTGTCGCGGTGTCGGCCTGCTCCTGTCCGACATGAAGCTGAAGTGTTTCAAATTTTAAATTTCTTTCTTTAAGTTCGCTCATTGTATATTACCTCTTTCAATAATTATTATAGTTTATTTCTTCCGCGGTATGCGGGCGTAGTCGGGTCAATAATACAGCAATCCGCACATTCGCTCCGCGCGGGACCTGTATAAACCGAATTTCTTTGGTACATTCATAGATTTCAACGACCTTTAATTCATATAAAATTACTATGTTTTGCATTATACTACACTTTCGGAGCGTTGTCAATGCCTTTTTAAATAATTCCTATAATACTGATAGGAATAACCGGGTTTATGCTTTTATTCGGGATAAACAAGCTTATCTGTAGTCCAGCTCTCAATAACGGGCAGCATATCAACCGCGTATTTTTTAGCCGCGATCAAGTCATGTGCGGCATAGTTCCCGCATTCACGCCTTGCGCTTCCGGGTATTTCTCCCTCAAAGTCCGCGATAAACCTCATCGCGTCATAAACAAGGCTTATGGCATCCCGTGGTGAAACACTGTCCCGCACAAGTAGGTAAAAGCCCGTTCTGCACCCCATCGGTCCTACATAAACCACACCTTCCGAAAACGCGGAATTTCTCGCGTATGTTGCAAAAAGATGCTCGAACGTATGCAGTCCGTTATCGTCAAGGTACTCGCCCGCGTTCGGTTTCTTCATGCGTATATCATATGTGACGATGTCGCCGTCAACGCGCGAGGTGTACATTCCGACATCGAGAATATCATGGTTTACCGTAAAGCTTGAAATAGTCCTCATCTATATGTTCCCCCTGTAGCTTTAAAGTTTATTTTCTTTTATAGTATCATGGCATTATATATATTTGTTTCCTTTCAAGAACTTTAATAAATAACAGCTCCCGCAGATTCGCGGGTATATGTCGGTGACAAGCACAAATACTCATTTATCGGGAAAAACTTTTTTGACACTTTACCCGAACGGCGATATGTGGTAGAATAATGATAATGTCATAATTTCATTATGCTGAAAGGATTGGTAGTGAAATGTCAGAAGTCAAAAGAATATTTGTTGAAAAACGCCCGGGCTTCGATGTCGAAGCGGTAAATCTTCTGTCGGATTTAAGAGAAAATCTCGGTCTGAAAAATGTCGAATCCGTGAGAGTTCTCAACCGCTACGATATTTCGGGACTTGACGGAGAAAACCTCGAAAAGGCTGAAAATACTATCCTGAGCGAAACAAACGCCGATATGTTATATAATGAAGAAATCGTCCTCGGAGATGAATATAAGGTTTTCGCTATGGAATATCTGCCCGGTCAGTATGACCAAAGAGCCGACTCTGCCGCGCAGTGTGTTCAGCTTCTCACTCAGGGAGAAAGACCGCAGGTCGTCACCGCTAAGGTAATAGCCGTTTCGGGAGATATTTCGGAGGAGGACTTCA
This sequence comes from uncultured Clostridium sp., assembly GCA_964385235.1. Lineage (GTDB taxonomy): Bacteria > Bacillota > Clostridia > Oscillospirales > Acutalibacteraceae > Pseudoruminococcus. Next base: position 30,816 of record CAYLOD010000002.1, on the reverse strand, counting down.
GAAAAATACAAGGCTATCTCATTAACCCCGTCGAGTCCCGCCCCGCTTCACTTGAGAAGCCCGAAAGCCTTGATATAAAAGCGGATATTCCCGACAGCGTCGCGGTTATAGACGGCTTTACCGTATGGGACGACGGAGAGATGGAGAAGTATTATTCCTCAATGGGCTTTGCTATGACGCTTGCCGACCTCAAATTCTGCCGCGACTATTTCCGTGACGAGGAACACCGCGACCCGACTGTTACGGAACTGCGTGTTATAGATACATATTGGTCGGATCACTGCCGGCACACAACGTTCCTCACACGTCTTGAGAAAATCGAGATAGAAAAGGGAGCGCTTACGGGAGCGATCGAGAGCGCGCTGAAAGAATACTGCGCCGCAAGAGATGAGCTTTACGGAGCGGACACAAAACGAGATGTATCGCTGATGGATATGGCGGTCATCGGTATGAAACTGCTCAGAAAGCGCGGTCTTATCCCCGATCTCGACGTCAGCGAGGAGATCAACGCCTGTTCGATTGAAGTTCCCGTCACCGTTGACGGCAAAACAGAACAATGGCTCGTACAGTTTAAAAATGAAACTCATAACCACCCGACGGAGATTGAACCGTTCGGCGGCGCGGCAACGTGCCTCGGCGGCGCGATAAGAGATCCTCTCTCGGGGCGCGCTTATGTTTATCAAGCGATGCGCGTTACAGGCTCGGGCGACCCGACGCTGCCATTTGAAAAGACTATGAAGGGCAAACTCCCGACGAGGAAAATCACAACAGGAGCGGCTCAGGGATACAGCTCCTACGGAAACCAGATAGGTCTTGCTACGGGGCAGGTAACGGAGCTCTACGATATGGGATATGCCGCGAAAAGGCTTGAGATCGGCGCGGTCATAGGCGCGTCACCCAAGGAAAACGTTGTCCGAGGTGTTCCTTGCGAGGGGGATATAATCGTGCTGCTCGGCGGAAGAACAGGCCGTGACGGCTGCGGCGGCGCGACAGGCTCCTCCAAGGCTCACACGCTCGACTCAATCGAAACCTGCGGAGCGGAAGTACAAAAGGGTAATCCTCCGACGGAAAGGAAGATACAGCGTCTGTTCCGTAACGAAAGGGCCGCAAAAATGATAAAGCGCTGCAACGATTTCGGCGCGGGCGGCGTATGTGTAGCGATCGGCGAGCTTGCGGACGGACTTGACATTGACCTCGACAAGGTTCGCAAGAAATACGAGGGACTTGACGGCACGGAGCTTGCAATCTCGGAATCTCAGGAGAGAATGGCTGTCGTACTCGATAAGGGCGATGTTGATACTTTTATCGCACTCGCGGGCGAGGAAAATCTCGAAGCATACCCCGTCGCGACAGTCACAAAAAATCCGAGGCTCACTATGAAATGGCGGGGCGATGTTATCGTCAGCCTCAGCCGTGAATTTCTCAACACAAACGGCGTAACACAGTGCTCTGAGGCATACATATCCGCTCCCGACCCTGATAACTGCTACAGAAGCTCTGTTCCCGCGGCTCTTGAGGGATCGGACATAAAAACCGCGTTTAAAAAGAACCTCTCACGCCTTGAATGCTGTTCACAGAGGGGACTTGCGGAAAGATTCGACGCGAGCATAGGCGCGGCGACTGTAATAATGCCCTTTGGAGGCAAAACTCAGCTTACGCCCGAGGACGCAATGGTTGCGAAAATACCGCTCCTTGAGGGTGAAACCGACGACGCTACGGCTATGAGCTACGGCTATATTCCCGGCATTTCCCGCTGGAGCCCGTTCCACGGAGCGGCATACGCCGTCGCGGAATCGCTCTCCAAGCTCGCCGCGACAGGCGCCGACCCGCTTAAGGCAAGGCTTACATTTCAGGAATATTTTGAAAGACTTCACGATGTCCCGTCACGCTGGGGCAAACCCGCGGCTGCTCTCCTCGGCGCACTGACAGCGCAGATAAATATGGGAGTCCCGTCTATCGGCGGCAAGGACAGTATGTCCGGCTCGTTTGAGGATCTGGACGTTCCCCCTACACTTGTCAGCTTTGCCGTGACAATGACCAAAGCGTCAAAAACAATTTCAGCCGAATTTAAAAAGGCGGATTCGAGGGTCGTATATATCCCGCTTCCCGAAAACAGGGAAACAGGTCTGCCCGACTGGGAAAAGCTGAAATCTGTTTACAGAGAGGTATACAGGCTCGCCAATGACGGAATGATACTCGCATCATCGGTGGTTCGAGAGGGCGGCGCGGCAGCGGCAGTCGCAAAAATGTGCTTCGGGAACAGGATCGGCTTTGTGTTTAATAATACCCTTACGGCAAAAGAGCTTTTCGCCCCGCTCTGCGGTTCATTTGTCGTTGAGCTTGCCGACGGCGCCGAAATTTCCGACATTCTTTACTATGAGCTCGGTACTACTGTCAGGGACGAAACGATAACTGTAAACGGTGAAGTCCTCACGATAGATGAGCTTATAGAAGAATGGAGCTTTAAGCTGGAAAAGGTATTCCCGACAAAGTCATACTGTCCGCCGAACAAAAGAGAAGTTCCGCTTTATTCCGAGCGCGGTACAGTCTCTCCAGTTATCAGGACGGCGAAGCCCAAGGTATTTATCCCCGTATTCCCGGGAACAAACTGCGAGGTTGATACGGCGCGGGCGTTTGCTAAGGCGGGCGCGGAGCCGAAGCTGCTTATCGTCAAAAACCTGACTCCCTCCGCTATCGAGGAAACCATCGCGGAAATGGTAAGGCTTATCGGCGAGTCACAGATAATCATGCTCCCCGGAGGCTTTTCCGGCGGCGATGAGCCCGACGGCTCGGGTAAGTTTATAGCGACCACGTTCAGAAATCCGAGAGTGAGTGAGGCTGTGTCAAGACTTCTTCAGCAGCGTGACGGTCTGATGCTCGGCATATGCAACGGCTTCCAAGCGCTTATAAAGCTCGGTCTTGTACCCTATGGCGAAATCCGTGAGCTTAAAGCCGACGACCCGACGCTGACCTTCAACACTATCGGCAGACATATCTCACATATGGCATATACACGCGTCACCTCGGTAAAATCGCCGTGGTTCTCTCAGGTAAACGCGGGCGATATATTCTCTGTCCCGATCTCTCACGGCGAGGGAAGATTTGTCGTGACCGACGATATGCTCGAAAAGCTCATTGATAACGGACAGATCGCAACACAGTATGTTGACCTTGACGGCAGACAGGCTGATACCATAGAGTTCAATCCGAACGGCTCGGTATGCGCCGTCGAGGGAATAACAAGTCCCGACGGACGGATTCTAGGCAAAATGGGACACTCTGAACGCAAGGGCGATAACCTCTGCAAAAACATTCCCTTTGAAAAGGATCAGAGGATATTTGAAAGCGGCGTAAGCTATTTTAAATAATAATAACGGGGCAAGCTCATTATTAAACAATAAAAATCCGCGGCAGTAAAAAGCACTGCCGCGGATTTTTATGCCGGCTATCGAGAGCTTGTATTCTTTTTCTTTGAAATAGTAAAGGTCGCGTTGTTCTCTCCGTCCGAATAGCTCCACCAGCACGACTTGTAGCCCTCTATGCTGATCTGAAGCGGCTTTGTTATGAACGCGGCGGTCGACTCGGATTCCGAAAGATTCGTGTACAGAACCACATCAGACGCTTTCAGACCTTTTATTTCATCGGACGGACCTATTATAGTAACATTGAAATCCTGACCCGAAAGCTTTCCCGTAACTCCGTCAACGTCGGAACGAAGCTGCACGTTTTTAACCGCGAATTTCTTTGAGGTAAAGTTTTTCATGTTAAGGCTGAGCGTTACTTTCTCGACGCGGGCGACGTTTGTACAAGATGCCGGAACTTCTATAGCTATATCGTTTAAAGTCGTTTTATCCAGAGAAATCTGCGACAAATCTATCGGCTCGGTCCTTATCTCTGTTACTCCGTCCAGCACCTCATCGGTTGCCGCGAGCGGAACAGTGCCGCTCTGCGGAGAGCTTATCTTGATCCAATCACTCGGCATTTCCCACGTGTCGGGAATATTTGTAAACTCAACTCTTATAGGAACATTTTTTACCTTGAGAACGGGAACTGTGACCTCAACCGTCGTAAATTGAGGGGTGATATAGTCGCTCACGACCTCCAGACCGTTTTCATCGTATAAATGAAGCGGCGCGTTAAATACAGCGGTTTTTGTCAGAGTTTCCGCCGCGACATATTCCGCCTTTACAGTCTTTATCCTGTTTATCACGCTTTCCGCTCCGGAAATCCTGACCGTATTATTTGCCAGCTCCTTCGGATTCAGAAGATGTGTCCCGTCCGCTTTAGCTTCAACACTTTCCTCGATAGTAAACTCCTTTTCGATGTTCCTGTCAACATACACGTCAATCGTTGACGGAGATACGGTTGAATCGAACTCGTAGTCACTCATGACGCCCTGCTTTTTCGCGCTGAGCTTAAGCTTATACTTGCCGGGTTCAGTAACCTCCGAAACATCAGCCGTCACCAATATATCGCTGCTCTGTATCGAGCCTATTATAATCTTGTTTCCTTTTACCCGTATTTCCGCCTTGATATCCTTGTCCTGCGAAATAACCTGAAGCTCGTTTGAAATATTGGGTATGCTGATTGAAATATCGGTAATAGTTTTTACATCGGGGTCAGACGAAGTAGACGAAACTATGATCCAAAGTACAAAAGCCGCGAATATAGAAAAGCACATTATGAATTTGTCGTTATAAAGCAGCTTATTTAAGCTGAAACTATTCCTGATTTTCCTTTTCGGCTTTTTCATTTTTTCTTCCCCTTCTTAAACCTGAAATAATCGGGATTTTTTCATCTGCATCGCGCACTTTCGGGAGCAAAAGCTCGGAAAGCGTACTTTTTAAGGTTTCCCGTGTAAAGTCACGGCTCAATATACCGTTGACAGCCATGGAGATAGTACCCGTTTCCTCCGAAACAATAACAATTATCGCGTCGGAATATTCGCTGATGCCGAGAGCCGCCCTGTGCCTTGTGCCAAGGTCAATGCTGACATTATCGTTTTTGGTGAGCGGCAGTATACAGCCCGCGGCATATATCATGCCGTCTCTTATGACCACTGCTCCGTCATGGAGCGGGGCTTTATTAAAGAATATGTTTCCGATAATCGGCACAGAGGGTATCGCGTTAAGTACAGTCCCTGTATTGACGATCTCTCCGAGCTTCGTCTGCCTTTCAAAAACGATAAGCGCGCCGGTCTTTGTATGGTGGAACATATCGCATACATCAACCACGCTGTCGATACACTGCCGGATATTCTTGATCGTCGTTTCCTCATTCGGTGTACCCGACATATTAGTCCAGTATTTTCCGAGTTTGCTTCTTCCCATCTGTTCAAGCGCGCGCCTCAGTTCGGGCTGGAATAAAATAAGAACCGCGAGAACCGAGAACTGGAAAAAGCTGCTGAACAGTGCGCTTAGCATTTTCAGCTTGAACTGGAACGACAGCGCAAATACAACTATAAGTATAATTATACCCTTGACAAGCTGCGCGGCTCTTGTTTCGCGGATAAGCTTGATCAGATTATAGATTATGAATGAAATAGCGACGATATCAAGGACGTCCGTAAGACGAAAGGTATTCATAAGAGCCATAAATCCTTGAAACACCATTTGCAGCCATTCCCACATAAATTTCCACTTCCTCTTATGTAAATGTACACTCCCGCAGACATAATACCTGTCTGCGGGAATCCTGATAAACCAAAATACGAGCCGCTTATAAATGCCGTATGACAGCCGCAGCCCCCGTCATACCACGCCAATACTCGCGAAGCTCTAAACAGTATGTCTGAAATATTTTATCAGTGCTTACTCAAATTATATGCTATCCTTGAAACGGATTGAATAAGGTTATCAATATCACTTTTAGTCGTAAACATTGACGGAGAAACCCTGACAGCGCCGCCGTTGAGAGTCCCCATAAATTCATGCGCGCAGGGCGCGCAATGCAGTCCCGCCCTCACCGCTATTCCGTAATCGTTAAGGCGCGCGGAAACGGTTTCGCTGTCGGCGCCGTCTATATTAAACGAAAGAACCGGTACACAATAAAATTCACCGGGTCGTGCGGTATAGAGCTTTAAGCCGGTTATTCTCTTGAGATTATCATATAAATACTGCATATGGATAAGCTCGGAACGGAATATATTTTCTATCCCCCGCCGTGTTACAAGCTCCATGCCTGCTTTCAGACCCGCTATGCCCGGAAGATTCTGCGTCCCGCTTTCAAAACGGTCGGGCAATATATCCGGCTGCTCAAGCGAATAGGAGCTGCTGCCCGTACCGCCCTCCACAATAGTATCAAGGTCTATATCGGTATTAAAGATAAGCATTCCCGTCCCCATAGGTCCGTAAAGTCCCTTATGACCCGCACAGCACAGAAAATCTATGCCGCTGTCCGCAAGGTCAATATCAACTACGCCCGCTGACTGCGCCGCGTCAACCGCAACGGGTATGCCGTACTGGTGCGCGAGCGCCGTTATTCTTTCAACGGGGAGGCGTATCCCCCAGACATTTGAAGCCTGAGTACAGAATATCAGCCTTGTATTTCTGTTCATCGCCTTTCTAAAGGAATCGAGCGTCCTGTCGTTATCTCCCGGATATACCGCCGCGGCGGTATATGTCACCCCGCTGTGTGAAAGCTTTTCAAGCGGACGCATTACCGCGTTGTGTTCTAAACACGATACCACAACATGATCTCCCGGTTTCAGTAATCCTTTTAAGACCATATTGCAGGCATGTGTACAGTTTTCTGTAAATATAATGCTGTTTTCATCACGAGCCTTAAAAAAACGCATAGCCGTGCTTCTCGCGTCGAACATAAGCTGTGAAGCTTTCATCGCCAGCCTGTGCCCTCCCCTGCCGGGATTTGCGCCAAAGTTCAGGAGAGCGTTACTGACAGCATTCGTAACGGTTCCCGGCTTGGGAAATGTCGTCGCGGAATTATCAAGGTATATCACGGCGCACTCCCCTTTTCTGCTCGTCCGACAACTTTAATGCCGTTTTCCTCGAGGATCTTATGCGCCTCATCTGTTCTTTTCGGAACAAACAGGCTGTAGCCGCAGTAGCTTTCTCGGCTGTCGTTCGGAGTTCGTACTATATCGCTTCGTATGCCCCTTTGAGCGAGGATATTCTTTCCCTTCATAGCATACGTTATGGACGATACCATAATTAAAGGCTTGCCCACAAAATCACCTCACTGTTTTTTCTAACAGTATATGCGGTGAGGCGGGCTGTTGCGACATGCGAGCATCAGTACTCGCCGTTATAGTCAATGAAATGCTCGTCAGACGTATCGTCGCTCTGCGGGTCATATATCTCGCTTTGTCTTACCCTTACACGAAGCCTTTACTTTTCAACGGCGTCCGCAAGGCGATTCCGGAACTCGCGGGAACGCTTAATATTTTTATGTAAAGCATAGGGTGCGAGGCGTCCTTTGACTTTACAATAATTGTTCCGAACTTGAACATCTTTTGAAAAAGCGTTCTCGATAACTTCATATCTATTATACGATACAGCAGTATTTCGTTTTCCTCAGAGTGCAGGGGTCCCTCGTCGATAATTATTCTCTTTGGCGTCAAAGCATATTTTGTAAAGGTCCGCGGTATGACGAAGAAAAGCCATCTCTTTTTCTCTTAAATCACAATAACTCCCGAATAATCGTCAGTAACTCTGTTTTCTCATTTCTGTTAATGTGAATTATAACAGCTCTCAATCAGTCGCCGAAGCTTATGCCTGTAAGCCTTGCGGTCTTGATTATTTCGCTGTCGGTCGGGACGACTTTCAGCTTGCCCGCTATGTCAGCCAGCGGGACAGGCACTACCTTTCCGTTTACCAGCGAAACTATGCAGCCGTAATGTTCTTTTATGATACATTCAGCCGCCGCCGCTCCAAAGCGCGTCGCTATCAGCTTATCGTACGCCACGGGGCTTCCTCCTCTTTGGAAGTGACCGGGAACGGTGACTCTCGTTTCCTGCCCTGTTTCTTTCTCTATCTGGTCGGCGATTTCATATGATATCGACGGGTACATAAGGTTAGCAAGGGCTTCTTTTTTCTGCTTTTTCGGCAGAGCCGCTCTCTCCTTTGAAATAGCGCCCTCGGCAACAGCAAGTATAGAGAAGTTCTTGCCCGATTTCGTCCTCTGCCTGACGCACTTGATGACCTTGTTAATATCATACGGGATTTCGGGAATAAGTATGACATCCGCGCCTCCCGAAATACCCGCGTAAAGTGTAAGCCAGCCCGCCTTATGTCCCATGAGCTCGACGATAAAAACTCTGCCGTGAGAGGTTGCAGTCGTGTGGATACAGTCAATAACATGTGTAGCTATATCCACAGCGCTCTGGAAGCCGAATGTCATATCTGTGCCCCACAGGTCATTATCTATGGTTTTCGGAAGTGAAACTACATTCAGTCCCTCCTGCGCAAGCATATTCGCGGACTTTTGAGTACCGTTTCCGCCGAGAATGACAAGGCAGTCAAGTTTCATCTTCTTGTAATTTTCCTTCATAGACGCGACCTTATCTATGTTGTTTTCCTCGTCAATAACCCTCATAAGCTTAAAGGGCTGACGCGATGTTCCGAGAATCGTTCCGCCCCGTGTCAGTATCCCCGAAAAATCCTCAGGCTCCATAAGGCGGTACTCTCCCGTAATCAAACCTCTATAGCCGTCAATTATACCGTAAATTTCAACTTCATCTTTCTTATAGTAGTTATAGAGAGTCTTTGCTACTCCCCGTATTGCGGCGTTAAGTCCCTGACAATCCCCGCCGCTTGTTAAAATACCGACTCTTTTCAACGTAAACGCCCCTTTATGATAATTTTAAATTCTCTGTCCGCGTGCTTTTGTATTTATAATACACCAAACAGCATACTTATATCAAGACTTTTTTAGCAAAACAGAAACATTCAAAGGCAAGATTTTTTCATATACAAAAAGAGCAGAAACGGTTTACAGTTTCTGCTCGCAATTCATTATTCAATATCAGCTTTCAAGCTTGTCGAGTTCGGAATTTCTTTCCTCCATTTTCCGAATACGCTTTTCGCCCTCATCAGCCAGCGCCTTGAACTCCTGAATGGTGGCTTTCATTTGCGGGAGAGCCTTTGTCTTATAATCTGTAACAGCGTCAAGGGCCTCAAACGTATCCGCGAAAGCATCTCTCAGGGTATCAACGGAAATATTTGTTTCCATTGCCTGCTGCTGTATGCTCGCGCCCTGTTCCTTGAGCATTTTTGATGTCGCGCCGATCAGCTTGTTTGTCGCCTCGTTGACGGCATTGACCTTTTCGAGGACGATTTTCTGATTATAAAGCGCGCTCGCTACAGTTACCGCTATTCTGAGAGCGGAAACCGTGACGCTTTCCGCTCTGTCAACAGCGCGGATAAGCTCCTTGTTGTTGCGTCTGACGATTTCCATAGCAATAATTCCCTGCATATTTACTGTCTGCATCTGCTGCAGATCCATGACCTTTTGTCTGAGCGGGAAAAGAACCTCCTCCTCAATGAACTTGATTCTTTCCTCGTCCGCATTATCTGTCTTTGCCTTTTCGACAGCAGTAGTTATTGACTCGTCCATCTTCGTGCCAAGCTCTATCTGCTGACCGAGCTTCTTTGTGAGATCGCGCAGTGCGAGCTGCTCTATCTCAAGAGTTGTATTGTCGTTTTTGAGCGTAGTCTTTCCCTTGTCGAGTGACTCTATTGTATCCGCTATAATATCGTCCGCCTTCTCAAACTTTGCGAAATAATTGCGTATAGGGTTAAACAACTTGCCGAGGGGACCCTTTTTAACAAAGTCAATGCCCGACGGGTCGAGATCTTTCATCTGCGTTTGAAGCTGCGCGAGACCGTTGACAACCTCGCCGTTTTCTCCGCCCATACGGCTGAGATCGGCAAGCCGAACGTTGATAAGCTCGTTTTTCCTCGTTGACTTTTCGACAATATCCGTGCCGAAATTCTCGATAGATGATACTATCTCGCGTCTGTCCTCGATAGAGCCCAAGTCAAATGTAAAGAGCGACTCTGTGTTGTTGTCCGCCGCTTGAGCGAGTTTTTTCCCGGTTTCGGGTTCGGGAGCAAGCTCCTCCTTGACTTCCTCTTTGACAGCTTCTACATCAGGCAGTTCCAATGAAAATCCCATTGTAAATTCCTCCAATCATATTTTTGGTTTTTAATAGGGGGTAAACACTTATTAAATACATTTCAGTATAAAATTTATTTGCTGTTAAATCTCTCTTCCATACGCTTATAGCGGTATATCCGTATTACATTTCGGAATTAAAGAGGTTTTTGAGCTGATAGATAATGTCGTCGCTGTCGGCGTTTATCGTGGCAGCCTCGTTTATCTCGGAGATCCGGTTCAGCGCTGCGATATTCGCATTGTAGCCTATCGTGTAAACGGGAACCTTATAGGTGTCGAGTATCGAGGATATGTCGTTAAGAGAACAGCCTGTGTTCTGCTCACCGTCGCTCAAGAGAAAAAGCATGGGCTTTGCCTCGGGATTATCCTGCATTGCCTTTTGAATCATATCCAGCGCCACTACAACCGCGTCATACGTCGCGGTCTGTCCGTTTGCGTCAAGGTCAAGAACCGCGCCTTTAAACAGCGCCTGCTGATTCAGGTCGAACTTCGCTATCGGAAGGTTTACATACACCCTGTTGTTGTATGATACAAGTCCAATGTAATTTTCCTTATTTATATACTGCATCGAGTTAATGAGAGATGTTTGAAGAGCATTTATTGATTCTCCCGCCATGCTTCCCGATGTGTCCGCGACAAATACCGCGATTATGGGCTTGCCGCTGTTCTTGTTCTCTTTATAGAGTTTTTGAGCCCTTAACAGACTGTTGCCGTCAATGCCCGGCAGCTCGCTCTTGTAGCTTTTGTTGTTATTGAAACCGTACTTTGTCGCAAGTTCCTGCGATTTATCATTGAGGCAGTATTCACAGAATTTCTCAAGGACAGCGTTCTTGTCGGAGGACAGATCTCCGACAGCATACATGGGGTTGTCATGCCTTGCGCCGAACGGCGTAAAAACATAGTCGTTTTTCATAGAAGGATCGTTCACATACGACTGATACTCCATAACAAACGCGTCCAAAGATCCCGAATCCACAGACTTCCTCATTTGAAGCGTGTTAAACGAAACAAGCGGGACATTCTTCTGGAAGCTTTTAAAGCCCTCTACCGCCTTTTCGCTCAGTAAATCATCGGGGTCATAGGAATAAAGCGTGCTTATGAGAAAGTTAAACCCTGTTGAGCTTACAAAAGGATTTGTATAGCCCATGGCTATTTCATTGTTTGCCGTAGCCTCGGATATGACCTTCATATTGACAGAGCCGTATTTTTTAATTATTTCATCGTACTTTGACTTGGAAAGAAGCACACCCGCGACATTTCCCACAAGCTTATCCTTTTTCAGCGTAACCTCTGTGCCTCCCGCTTCTATCATCTTGCCCCAAAATTCGTTTGACGGGGTAATAGCGTCGGGAACGTATTTGCCGGACTTGATATAATCTACCGCAAGTCCCGACGAAACGGAACGGATAGACACGGAAATTTTCTTGCCGCTGACCTCGTAACCCTCATTGTTAAAATTTTGTGCGACCTCATTGATCCAGCCGTCCGTACCCTCTCCCGCCTTTTCGGGAGACGAAAATATCTCTATATTTATATCGGCTTTTCCTGTGACAGTCAGAGGATATGAAGCTATATCGGGAAGTTCCTCCTCATCGGAAAGTATATCCTCGTCAGTTATTGACGCTTTTCTCGGTTCAACATTCGTAACGTTGATCCCGTTCAAGAGCTTGCCCATTTTGTCAGCCGCCTGTTCCTCGGTTATCGCCTCGTCACTCATACCGATATTTTTGGTGAGGGTAATGCCCGCGATAACTATTCCGAAAACAACCACAGCTATACCTGCGAAAATCAGAACCTTTTTTGCTACAGACAAATTCTTCATTTTTTACCTCCGTTAATTTTTATAAAACTTGGTCTGTGATATTAATTCGTTGATCTCCTGAATCGCCGACAGCTCCTCAAGCCCCGACTCGTCCAGATCATCGAGCTTTGATATCTCAAGAAGCAGGCTGTCGAGCTTGACAAGTATGCTTTCGTTCATATCCACAAGTCCGCGTACATATCCGATATGCTCGTCATATATCTTAAGCTGCGCGCTTTCCGACTTTGAAACGACCTTTACACCGTCTATAGTCTGAGAATTTCTGATCTTTTCCGTGAGCTTTGTATAATCCTTATAGTCAAAAATTATCATTCGGTTGAGCATCTTTTTCACATTATTATAGAAAAGCGACTGAACGGAATCTATGACGGTTTGAAACCTTGTAAAGGTCATTTCCTGAGGTGAAAAAAACTGCGCAAGAATACTGTCGAGCGCCTTGTCTTTATCCTGAAGCCTGTATAATTGTTCGATCGCCGTTGAGATTTCCTGTTCAAATACCTTTTTTTCGCGCATTTGGTCGAGAGCGTTTATATAATCCTTTGATTCAGAAAGTTCCGCGCCTTTATACAGTTGAATTTCGGGCGTCTTGAACAGAATGGTATAGTTGCCGTAAAAAAAGGCGATCACGCTCATAACTATTTCCGTAATTGCAAACGCCGTCATAAAAGTATTTACACCGAACGTAAGACCGACCAGTCCCCTTGAAAACAAAATAACATTCACAAGAGCGATACCAAGATTTAAGCAAATCAGCTTAATAATCTGCTTTTTTGGCATTTCGTATATCCTCCCCAAAACTGTAAAGCATTATAATATTTGTAATATTGCCTAAAAGCGTCTGCGTCAGCTTAAAATAATTTTACTATCCGATACTTACTTTGTCAATATCTTTACAAAAACATTAGCGACCTCCTACTTTACATTTTGTGAAATTTAATATATAATGTGAAACTGATAAATATATAAATGGGAACGGAGATTATATATGGTACAGTTTGATGAGCTTAAATCGGCTTTAGAGGAACTTTGGCCCGATATAGAGGACTTATCCGACGCGCTCGGCATGGAAGCCGTAAAGTCGGAAATAGAGCAGCTTGAAAGGCGCGCGGCGGAGCCGGGATTTTGGGACGATATGGAAAAGTCGCAGGCCGTCCTGCAAAAAACAGGCGCGCTGAAAAATAAGGTCGAACAATATGACAGGCTCGTCGCGGCGTATGAGGACGCACACGCTCTGATTGAGCTTGCCGACGAGGAGGAGGATATTTCCCTGCTTGACGAGGCTACAGCGGAGTACGAGGGCGTCAAAAGCAATCTTGAAGCGCAAAGGCTCTCAACGCTTTTGACAGGCGAATACGACAGAAACAACGCTATCCTCACATTTCATGCCGGCGCGGGCGGAACCGAGGCGCAGGACTGGGCGGAAATGCTCTACAGAATGTACAACCGCTGGGCGGAGCGCCATAGCTTCAAGGTAAGGACCGTTGACTATCTCGACGGCGACGAGGCCGGACTGAAAAGCGCCGTCATTATGATAGAGGGCGAGAACGCCTACGGATACCTTAAAAGTGAAGCGGGCGTTCACCGGCTTGTAAGAATTTCCCCCTTTGACAGCTCAGGCAGACGTCACACCTCGTTTGCGTCGCTTGAGGTCATGCCCGAAATAGACGACAATATCGACATAGAAATAAATCCCGAGGACATTAAGATGGACGTTTACCGCGCGAGCGGCGCGGGCGGTCAGAAAGTCAACAAGACGTCCTCCGCCGTACGCCTTACACATATTCCTACAGGTATAGTTGTATCGTGTCAGGTCGAGCGCAGTCAGCACCAAAACCGCGAGGTTTGTATGACAATGCTCAAATCAAAGCTGATCGAAATAAAAGAGCGTGAGCATCTTGACAAAATCGAGGATATCAAGGGTGTTCAGAAAGAAATCGCATGGGGTTCACAAATCCGCTCATATGTCTTTATGCCATATACCATGGTTAAGGATCACCGCACAAATTATGAAACGGGTAATATTAACGGCGTTATGGACGGCGATCTCGACGGATTTATCAACGCGTATCTCAAAGCTTCAAGCCTCGGGGAGCTCGCGGAAAGCTAAAACCCCTCCGCCTAAATTATGTATCCCATAATCACCGAAAAATCCGGCATAGTCGTAAAATGCGGCTGTGCCGTTTTTTATGCTTTTTTGCCGCGTCAGGCGGGGTAATCTGACGGTGAGGGCATATTGACAGAAAAATAAAGGTCCCGCGCTGCGGCAGGACCTTCAGTAAGGGGCTTGACCCGTTAATATATTACAGTTTATCTCTCTTTGCGGGAGGAACGTTTGACCGCGAGGACTATCACAAATGCCGCCGCGACAGCCGCAAACAGGAACGGGAGAACGTTCATGCTGTCACCCGTCAAGACAGGGGGATTTACCGGCGCTTCAGACGGAGGCGGGGAAACTGATGACGCGGGCGGGGGTGTGGACGACTCGGGGGGAACGGACTCATTTATGACCGTAAGCTCGCCGATAGTGCCCTTCGCCACGCTGTAAACGCCGTTTTCAACCTGAACGGATCCGGCGGTGTTAAGCTCAAACTCGTGCGGTGTGGAATCGAGGATATAGCCGTCCGGGGCCTTGACCTCGATAAAGCGATAAGTGCCGAAAGGTATTTTCTCTACAACTATCTGACCATATTCGTTAGTCGTAAGATCAGGACCGTATGCTTTCCAATAGTAGTCACCGTTTGAGTCGCTGCCCTTGTCGGCGTCATCGGGAACAATCGAAGCGTCCGTGTAGTACTCCTTGCTCTGGAAAGCGAATACAGCGCCTTGAAGCGGCTTTTGTGAATCGTCAACCTTGTTCAGGATAACAGCTGAGATGTAAGCGTCGGAATTGTCGGCGAACTTGGCGGCAACTGTTATATCATAGACGGTGGAAGTATCGTTAGTAACCGGCACTTGAACCAGCATAGACTGTATAGAGATCATCCCCATCTCGGCTTGATAAATGAGATATACTTTATCAACGGAAAGACCGGAGAAAACAGCCTTGCCGTCGGAGTCTATAGCAACGTCGATTCCGGTCGTCAGGGAGGACGATTCCGCAAAGGTCTGAAGCTCCTCGGCGGCAACCTGTGCGGCGTCGGCATCCGGCAGGTTGGTTATGTCAACGCCGGCGGCGGCAAACTCATCATTCATAACAAACTCGCCGTTTACAACGTCCGCGACTTCGTAAAGCCGAAGCACAATGCCCTCGGTTTCGGGTGTGACGTCAACAGTGACAGAGCCTGTCGCGGGAGTATCAAGCGCGCTCGAAAATACCGAAAAACAGCAGGCAAAAGCGCACACAAGCAATACCGCGACAGCCTTTTTGATAGATCTAAACTTCATATTGATTTCCTCCCAACAAAATTTAATATAAATTTTAAGGTTCAGTTTGCTTTTTATTTCGTTTTTTGCCGATAGGCAAAAACAGAATCAAGAGAATTACAGAGACAACAGCCGCTGCGGCTACCGTACCCCAGAACCAGAGGACCGTTTCGACAGGCGCTACTGTCCGATCGGCTGACTTAACCGGGGCCATCGGGTACAAAGCGTCCTGCTTATCGGGGTCAAAAGGTTCCGTGTACGGAATGCGCGTGCCTCGGACCAGAAGTCTGTGGTCGTTTATTCCATACGGCGTACAGGTCAGGAGCGTCACATAGTCCTCGCCCTTGACGATCCTAATATCGTCCGTTTCATCGGGGAGAACAACTTTAATCTGATCAACCCTGTACGCGAGTATTTCATCGAGTACATGAATGTAAAACACATCTCCCAAAACAAGACGGTCAATGTCGGTGAAAAGGCTGGACGTCGGCAAGCCCGTATGAGCGGCTAAAACACAATGCGTACTCTCGCCGCCGATGGGGAGGGACGTGCCCTCCATATGTCCGACGCCGTTTTGCAGGCGGTCATCGGATAACCCGTGAAAAACCGGAAGATATATACTGACCTTAGGAATGTCTACATAAGCTATCGCATCAGTTACGGCGAGGAGATCGTCATAGCTCACAGCCGAAAGCTGCCCGCTGTCGCTTCCGGCAAGCACTTCGTTGTATTCCACGGCAAGCTTACGCAGCTTCTCGATTTCGGACTTGCCCGCGTTTTTAATAGCCAGGCTGTATGAAACTATCTCTGTATAAGAAGTATACCGCGATACCCAGTCGCTTAACGTGGGGTATATCAGAAAACCAACGCCGACGAGCAGAAGCAGAAAAAGCAACGCAATAGGTATTCTGCGCCTGATGCGCTTCTTTATGTGCGACATACTCTATTCCTCCCGCTTTTCAGAAAGGGCGTCATTATCAACATGAGGCGGGTTTTTGCTCTTTTTTCTGTTACCGCCGAGCAGAACGCAAGCGGTGACAAACACAATAATCGACGCCAGAATGATAACAGCTATAAAGGCTGTCTGCCGTACTATCTCGGCAGTGCGCTCGTCCTCAGTAACGGGCATCGGCGAAAGATCCGCCGCTTCTTCTTCCCCGGGGTTATACGAAACGCGTGTACCACGCACCAGAAGGCGGTGGTCGTTTACGCCATACGGCGTACATGTCAGCAGAGTAACAAGATCCCTGCCCGGGATTATCGCGATGTCATCAACCATATCGGGCAGAACCGACTCAATCTTGTCTACACGATAGGCTAAAATCTCGTTAAGCGTATGGATATAGAACAGCTCGCCCTCCTTGACTTGATCGAGATCCGTAAGCATTTCGGCGGTAGGCAGACCCGTATGTCCCGCTATGACACAATGCGTGTTGGCGCCGCCGACCGGCAGAGAAGTATTCTCAAGATACCCGCAGCCCTTTTCAAGTACATCATCGGTCGTGCCGTAGTACACGGGAAGGTATACGGATATCGACGGTATATCAAGGTAACATATCAGGTGATCGACTATAGAAAGGCACAACGCGTCATCTTTACCGGCGGTGCCCTCATAAAGCAGGCGGTTAAACAAGTGAGCCTTTTTCATTATATCTTCAGTTTTGTCGTCGGACAAATCCTGCACTCTACTCTTGTAGTCGGATATGACCGTTTCAGCGCTCACTACCGAAATCAGATTGCTCACAAGCGGGTACAGAATCGACGCGACACCTATGAAAAACAGCAGAGCAGCCACCAAAAGCGGCCATAACCTTTTGCGTACTTTTTTTTTCAAAACGGAACGCGTCCTTTCGCGAGGCTTTCCGAAAGGTTCGCTTCATCTATGACAAACCAAACCTTTCGGAAAACCCACCGACGCGGCGGAGCCGCATCGGAGGATTTTAAGTATTTCAGTCAGCAGAACGTACAGATGAGGTTATCAGTCCTCGTCAACACGTCTCTTTCTCATGTAAACTACAAGCAGTACGCCCGCGAGAACTATAACGCCGACGCCGACAACTGTGAAGATCACGGTGCCCATGCCGCCCGTGCCGGGGAGTTCCTGACCTTTGTAGTTGACGATCTTTAAGGCATTCGGAACAAGTGACAGTTTGCCATTTACAAAGCCAATGCCTTCTACCGGGTTAGTAACTTTCAGATTATACTGACCCTCGTAGCCGCCCGAATTACCGGTTGCAGCCGTTATTGTAAACGTTATGTCAGGAGCGGTTTGATAGCCCTGTTTAGGCGTCTCTTTCAGTACATATGTGCCGGCGGGCAGTTCATCAAATGTTATAGTACCGTCGCTGAGTGTTGTTTGCGGATTAGTTACAGCAGTTTGACCGGTTGAATCGTAAATCGTAAATGTAACACCGGCCATAGGGGTATCAGTACCATCAACCTTATCGATTTCTATCGTGATACGGTAGAGTTTAACAGTCTCAGCGTGGACAGTCGCATCTCTCTCACCGTCGGTGTACATGTTATCATACTGTACAAGACCCGTGTTAGGCATCTCATAACCCTTTACGGCACCGGACAAATTTTGATCGTCTTCAAGCGTATCATTAACAGTAGCGTCAAACTCGACCTTAACGGCACGATCCATCTGGTTCACAATAAACTTATCAGTGAACACGACTTTAAAGCCAGCGCCATCATTGTGATTATTATATGCTTGTTGAACAAACGGATTAGTACTCAAGGATCCGGTTGCTATTGTTTCAACGGTCATTATATCCGCAGCTGTGGTAGCGGGTGTAGCATCACCCACGTTAAACTGTGCGGCATTATCATCAATAACTTCAATCCAGCCGTCTTCCGCGACATCAGAGGCTAATTTACCCACGTTATCTTCATTGGCTACAGAGACTTTTACAGTATCCATATCTATAGTAAGGCTCGGCGACGGGTCATCATAGATAACATAGTTGACTATACCCGCATCATCTTCAGGCTGAAGCGGATCTGCTACTAATGAAGTTAAAGTACCGTCGTTTATCGCATCTTTTACGCTGGTATCATATGACGGCGTCATGGAATCGATCATGAAGCTGACCTTTGAACCGACACGAACCTCCGCGGAATTGCCGTTATTCGCTTTAGAGCCCCAGTCAGCGTTATCGGCAACATTTTGTTCGTTTGTGCCTGTACCGACAGCGGTTATAGTTTTGTCGACGGTGATATCGGCGCCTTTATCATAAAGTTGTGTAGACTCCGTACTTGCATCGGGTTCCGCAGTCTCATAGTTAGCAACAGGGATAATGTTCGGAGATGAAATCTTCGCACCTTCGCCTATCATGATGTACAGACCGTTAGCAAGTTTTACCTTTAAGCCGTTTTCCAATTTTTCCATCGGTTTGGAGGTAAATAAATTGGCACCTGCAGAGTTTTCAACCTCGTTTTCATATGCGGTTGGGGAGTTTGCCTTCACCATATCACCGACCCTGGCGGCGGCATCTATAAGGTCACGGCTATATTGCTGCCCGCTGTATTCAAGATTTTTCTCTGAAAAATTCTCGACATCAAACAAAACTTCGGTACCTTCGATTGTGGTGTAAATGATTCTGCCTTGAGCGTCAGCCTTAAACAAAGGACGGCTATGCTCATCATTAGTGAACAAAGGGTCAACAGTATACGTTACAAAGCCCGAATCCGGATCATAAGATGTAGCATCTGCTATCTGATAGATAGAGTATTTCATATCTTCAGTATCTTTTACCGGAAGAGTAAAGTATGCGTAGTAATCTTCTTCGCCCGCCGCCAAAACAGACGGTGCGGACAAGGGGATTACTGACACCGCGAGCATAGCGGCAGTTATGCCGATGCTCAAGCATTTCAAAAGTTTACTTTTCATAATTTTGCCTCCATTTGACATATTTATATTTGTGTGAAAAATATCTTTTAGCGGTACGCGCGTACCTCACACAAAATACGCGCGCGCAGCTACAATAAAAGATAATATCAAACCCCCTTAGAATTGCGAATAATATTCTTTATTCGATCAAAGATATTGTACTTTTTATTTAAATAGATGGTGAGCAGCGACAACGCGATCGCACCTATTCCAAATAAAGCTAAGTTAAACATAAGGGGGAAGCCGCCCGTCTCGGGCAATACCGGGTTCTTTTTGTTGACTATAGTAGTCGCCGTTCCGACGGTTTGCTGTGACGACATATAGTAGCCGGCGCAGCATTGGGTTTCAACTACGCGGTACTGCAGCGGACCGCCCTCGTTCTCCGCGGGCAGGTTATCCCATGTGTAGTACCACTCGGGAATGCCGCCGGACGAGCCCGAAGAAAGATTAGTGCCGTCAGCCGCATTGGTAACGGATATGGTCCCGTCAGCGGCGCTGTAATGGATAACTATCTCGTAGTTTTCCACGGTGTCGGCAGGCGTCCAGTCGCCATCCTGCGGATCGGCAGCGTTGGTCTGCTGGAGCTGCAGGGTTATATCCGCGTCCGCATCAGGCAGACCGTCGGCCCACTGCTTGGTAACTTTGTGACTTGTTACGCCGAGAATCTCCTTGTTTGTAATCGTCCACTGCCGTGCAGCGTCGTCGTAAGTATCCGGGGTTACATGCGTATAGCCCGGCACATCTGTTTCCTCGATAAGATATTCCAAAGTATTCCCCTCGGCATCTAGTACGGGCAGATTGTTAAACGTTACTTTCCACTTGGTGGCGTCACCGTCAAACTCAAAGGTGTCGCCGTCAGCTGTGGGCGATGATTCGACAAACCCGTCCGAGCCGCTGTTAAGCGTAAGCGTCAGCCTGCGAACCTCCGCATAGGTATCATCACCGGCGCCGGATACTTTAGACTTCAGGACAAGCTCCAGCGCTGTTCCCGCGGGGGGAGCTTCCAAAACGCCCTGAGCGTTTTGCCACTGCTTGACAGCTGAGTAATCCGTAAGCTCGATATAGGTATTTGTCACCGTATATTTAAGCGTACTGTCAAAGGGCGCCTGAGGATCATTGTCAATGTGACCTTGCTCCGGGTCATAAGTAACCCTGAACGTATCACTGCCATTGGTATAGACGCCGCCCTCTGACGGGGTGCCGTCACTATTCAGCTCGACTACCCGGTATTCGTATGGTGCCTGGGTAGCATCATTACCGACAAAGCACTCGTACGGACCGTAGAGGGCTTTCCACGCTTCATTGGTACTCGGATTCTGCGTCGCGTCGGCATATACGGTGATAACTACAGGTGTGCCGTCCGCGGCTCCGTCTTCGGCGCCGTCCTGCATGACAGTCTTCCATTCGCCTGTGCCCTCTGCATTCCATTCACGTCTCTGGATCTGGAAGTCTACGTGGTCGGGCAGTGTGACATTATTGGGATCTCCGGTATTTGCCCACGCTTTCTGAACTTCGAGCATAACCTGATACTTATAGTTCAGCATATTATAGGTGTAGGCTCCCTCATTTTGTACGATCTCGCCGGTAACGGAGCGGCTGTTCGTTAATACTCCATCAAGCATTACAAAGTCATTTTTAACGGGAGGATTTGTCTCGGTGACGCCTTCGCCGCTGCAAGTAACATCCTTGAGCGCCGAACCGTCTTCGGACGGAATCTCGTGTATCGTAAACTTCGTACCGACGGGTATACCGGTAATAGTCGTGTCCTGACCGCTCTTAAGAACGTACGGACCCATAACGATCGAACTGTCCTCAAGTCCCATCGCGCCTACGTCATAGAACTCAACATAGAACGTGTATGAGCCATCGAGAGCGACAGAACCGTCCGCCTGACCCTTGGCTATTGTGAGCGAACCCACATTGGGGGTGTTGGTATATACAACCTTGAGCTTTGTGAAGTGTTCATCGGCAGAACCCGTGTCGGTGTATGTGCGGAATACGAATGTTTCTTTACTGCCGTCTTGGGGCTGTGCGGCCTCCGTATAACCGCCGTTAGCCAGCTGCGCATTATCTTCATCAGTGCCGGTGAGATATGCCTCGGTTCTGTCGTCGTTGACGTTAGTGCCCGGTACGGTATCAAGGCTTGTAACAGAACCGCCTGTTACGTTATGCTTATTCGCGGTCGCATCGGCAACGGGTATCTCGCTGCCGTTGTCGTAAACGGAATATGTCGTGCTGAACAGCTTTTTCTGTTTCTCGGTCAGAATTTCTTCAAGATATATATAGCTGCCGCGCCGGAACTGATCCGCAAAGGTCGCGGTTTCCAAATTCTTGAGGAAGAACAGAGAGTCGTTGCCAACCACGCGCAGACTGTCGTCGTCAGCGGTTTCGGTAGCGTTATCAACCGTATACAGCGCGCCTGTTACGTTTGAAAGTTTTCCCGATGATGCCGAACCGTAGCCGGGTATCTCGGATTGCTTCTTAACGAATCCGACATTTGCAGGCAGCGTCGGCTTGGGCTGGAACATAAAGTCGCTGATATATATATTCGCGGGGTCGTCATACTGGAAGCTGATATATTTAATATTCGCGTAGTCAAACGCGGCATCTACATCAAGCTTATTAATCAATACCCTTACGGCATTCAATTCATTCTTCACTATGTCGGGGATACCCATCAGCCGTGACGCCGACAGATAACCCTCCGCGGTTTTTCCGGTGTCGTCCGTGAGCTTGATATACATCTTGCTGAGCGCCAGTGTATCGGTACTTGTATCACCCGGTATCGCAACATCGAATACCATATACTCGCAGTCGTTCGCGTTTACCGTTGTACGGTCGTCAGCTTCGACAGTCACCAACCGGTTATCACGAGCGGTTGTATTGGTACGGTCGGTTAACTTGCTTGTCGATGACCAGTGCAGAACTTTTTTAGTTCCGCCCGTTCCGATATTCGCGTCCTCGGTTTTCGCCGTCGTACCCGCGGCTTTAGGCAATCCAACCGGGGCGCTGAACGAACTCGCGAACGTTGTCGGATCCGGCACCGTTATCTCGCTTTCATACGGTTGGTAATGCGTCGCAAGGTTCTGAATGTTGAACACGAAGTTTGAATTTTCCTCAAAATACGATCTGAACTCGGGGTTGACATTAGTGGATTTTACTTCCTTTTGAACTTCAAGCACGTTGCTGTCGGGGAAGTTAAACTCTACGAGCATGTTCGACTCCCACTGTCCGCGCTCCATGTAGTACATTACGAGCGTGTGCTCCGTGGTTGCTGTGTGCGTAATAGACGAGCCCGGCGTACCGCTGTCGCCTATCAGTGTAAAATAGGATTTAACGTCCAAGCCGCCGTTGGGAACATTTGGTTTATTAGCGCTCGGTTTAACCGCGCTGACCGTAGAAGTATTGGTCGCGAAGTCAATCGTGCCGTCCGCCTGACTATGATCTCCGCCGACATCGAGGACTAACTGATCGTCTATATAGACCCAAACGTCGTCGTCTCCTGAGAAGTCAAAAGTTATATCCTGCGGATTCCCTAAGCTGTCAAGAACCTTTCCGTCCTCAGTTAAACGGAATTTAAACTCCATTCTCATGCCGAATCCGTAATTATACTTAGCGGAATCTAAACTGGTGGACGCCAAGCTTTTAAGAGATTCGTTAAACGGGAAAAAGCCATGTGCGGTTTTCGCGCCGTCGGTAGTATCTTTCTGACCCGAACCCCAGTTAAGGTAGTAATCCGTCGGTGTTACGGAATTTAAAAAGTAATCATTGTTATTGTTTTGCAATATAAGCGAGGTATTAGTGGCGTCATAATGCCAATAATCAACTGTTCCGCCGCCGTCATAAGTTTTTGTGTTTTTTGCGAACGGGAAGCTGACGTCATTATAAACTTCACCGAGGACGGCGTTCTTACTGTTGTTACCCTCTAAGAAAGCGCTGTCAAAGTACGGCATTGTGACATTATCGTGTGTTGTAATGACGCCGTTTGCGAGTTTATCACCCACCAAGCCCTGAGTTACATATTTATAGGCATGAGTAGCATCACTATCGTACCTGTCTCCTTTATAATCGTAAAGGGAATTGTTATTAGACATGAAACGGTTAATATCACTATAGCCAAAGAGATCCAGCGTACCGGCTATATCACTGAACGGAACATAATTCCATACAGAAGGCTGAAAATGCCCTTCGTACATCGGGTCTTGAACTTCATGGTTCGCGTAATAATCACTCAAAGCCTGATTAAACTGTCTGTAGATGCTCCAATTTCGCTGAGAGCCACCCGCACTGTTACTGTAGCTGCTGCGGCTGTTTCCGTTCAGCTCATAGTCGGAATAGTAGTCATAAAGCGTCGTATTGACATAAAGCTTTTCGGGGTCATTTGTAAACGTACCCGTAGAAATATCGACTACATCTTTGCTCTTGCCCGTTTCCGCGTCGCGTATTGTACATACCTCGTCCCAATAGCCGCCTCTATTCTGACCGCTGTAAATAGTGTCGTCACTCGTATCGGCATAGAAGCATGGTCTGGTTAAATCCTGAAAACCTGTTTTCGGTAATGCAACAGTAACACCACTGCCCGTATTAGCGGTGATATTTTCACTTTTGAATCGTATTGTAGTGCAACTATCCAATAGCTGGTTACTGGTATGGTACAAATCCGTGTATGTATGACCGTCTATTGTAACATTTGTATATTTGCTCATTGTGATAGTGACTAAAACAGTATTAGCACTATTGTATTCAACTAAATAAATAACGTTACTGCCCTGAGCCGGCATAGTATTATTGTTGGTTGCATCACCTTCATAAGAGAGCTTTGAAAACGTAGCGTCAAAATATATTCCGTCGTCGAGGTCATTAGCGCTCATGTATCTGCTGCCAACGCTCGCAACATCATCGGTAATAGTCACCATGTCATTTGTCGTAGACCGCCAGTAAAAATAATATATTCTCTCTCCGCATGTTACCTTTATCACGGTGTTCAGTAATGTACCGGCGGGAACATCGATATATTTAGTCCCGTCTTCGGCTGTCTGAACAGCAATACCCGACTGGGATCCGACAGTTACATCGGTAATTTCGCCGGTAAAGTCGCTGCTGTTAAAGTAGAGTTTTTGTTTGTTGACGGCGCTTGTTCCCGGTGGTTCTCCCCAATAGCCCGCGACGGGAACGCCTCCTAAGTCAGTCGTGGCATGATAGAAAGTGAGGAATTTCGACCCGGTATAGTAATCCTCGAGATAATACGGACCGAGTTCATGACCCTGGCTGTCACGGAAAGCGACCTTGGTATACGGTCCGTAGCTTGTTGAATCGGCAGGAACTGTGAAACTGCCTGATGACGGAATGGTTACACTCGAAGCAGTGGAAAAGTCATCGCTCGTGAATCTTGCTGTAAACGCGTTGTTAGCGCCCGCCAAATTGACGAAAGTCATGGTTTGATTCGCATGAGAGGGGATGGTTACGGGGGGGACGAAAGTCGTGTTTAATTTACAAATATATTTCCCACTGTCACCATTATTTCCTTCATTTACTCCCCATTGACCACTCAGCATAAAGCACATGCCGTCAGTCAAGGTAGTGCTGGCAATATTATCTCCTCTATGTAAGGTATTTTGACCATCGTTATACTTACCCATAGAGTATACACTGCTGGTATCCCAGAAAATATTCACCGTCTGATGTTGGTTATCAGACCAACCGGTTCCGCTTATAAAAATCATGCCCTTTGCATTTGACGGCACTTTCGCTGAATAAATTTTGGTTCTGCCTGTAACCGCGGTCATTGCTTCAGGACCATAACCGGTAGTTTCACTGGTTAACCAATAAATGGACATTGAGGTGCCGCTGCTCCAAGCACCGCTGCTGTTATCAAAATATACAGTTATATTCCCCGCCGCGTCGGCGCTGTTATTCCTGCCCAGTATATTCACAGGCAGGATGCCGATCAAAATCATCAGCGCGCAGACTACCGCCACGCAGGACGTCAACTTCTTTTTTAATGTAACAACCATATCCATTACCTCCGAACACTTTTTCTGTTTCTGTTTTTTGTTTAATTTGTTAATGCAACTGAGGCATTTAATGCCTGATAATTGTTAAACTTGTAATTCTTGCAAATTTGTAATTTTTCACTAAGATTATACTACTGTTCATCTAATTTATAATTCTTTATAGGCAATAAAGCAAAAAATCTTCTTGACTTTTTTATATTTTTTTGTGATTTTTTGCAAAAATTTTTTTATTTTCCTTTATAAGGTATATGGACTTCTTACATACACCGTTGTTTTACTTATTTATCATAATATTTAGTTAATCATGGTAATCCCCGCTTTTTCCGTCTGCGCGGTACAAGCGCGGGCGGCGGACAGCCTCAAAACTGCAAAAGCGGCGTCGGTCAGCCGAAAGCGCGGTACAGGCACGGGCGCGGGCGGCTTTAAGCATGAATCTTTTGGCAATTAAATTTTTGTCGAATTTGCAATAAAAACAGAAATTACTATTGTAATAATTTGAAAAAAGTGTTATGCTATCAGTAAGGCTTGATGTGTCTATACTCATCAAAATCAGCTTGATCCCGGACGCGGACAAGGAATACCGTCACAGGGCTTTCATATACATATATAATGTAGGATATATGATCCGCGCTTCGGAAAAAATTAGAGGAGGTTTTTATTTATGCCCCATCTCAGCGAAAACGCTGCAGCAAAGATCAGTGAGATCTGCGACAGATACACTGATGAACCGACGCCCCTGATGATGATACTCAGCGACATTCAGAACGAATACGGTTATATACCGTTGGAGGTACAGGAACTGGTATCCGAGAAAACAGGCGTTTCGGTAGCCGAGATTTACGGCGTAGTTACGTTCTATTCATTCTTCTCATTACAGCCGAAAGGAAAGTATGTTATCGGCTGCTGTCTTGGTACAGCCTGCTATGTAAAGGGTGCGGGACCGGTATTTGACAAGTTCGCGGAGGTACTCGGCATTTCCGGCGGACAAACTACCGAAGACGGTATGTTCACGCTTGACGCTCTGCGCTGTATCGGCGCGTGCGGCATCGCTCCCGCTGTTTCAATAAACGGAAAGATATATTCCAAGGTCAGCGTCGGCGATGTTCCCGGTATAGTTGAGTCTTACATGAACGCATAGGCCGGGGACTTATTATTACGCAGGAAAGGAATGACAGCTCCCTATGATAAAGACATTTGAAGAATTAGAATCAAGAGCAGCCTCTTGTTCCGCTTGTCTTGACAGTAAGTTCGCGGGTACAAACGGCAAGCGCGCCGTGGTTCTCTGCGGCGGAACAGGATGCCTTTCATCAAACTCAAAGGAGATTCTCGAAAAGTTTGAGCAGCTCATTAAGGAAAAGGGTCTTGAGGATAAAGTCACCGTAAACCAGGTCGGCTGCTTCGGTTTCTGTTCTCAGGGACCGTTTGTGAAGATCTTCCCCGAGGACACGCTCTATCGCATGGTTACTATCGACGACGTTGAGGAGATCGTGAAAACGGATCTTATCGACGGAAAAATCGTTGAACGCCTGCTCTATGTTGACCCCGCGACCGGCAAAAAGGTTCAGCGTCAGGACGACATAACCTTCTACAAAAAGCAGCACAGGATCGCTCTGCACGGCTGCGGCGTAATCGACCCCGAAAATATCGACGAGGCCCTCGGCCACGGGGCTTATGCGGGTCTTGCCCGCGCGCTGAATATGGATCGTCAGGACGTTATTAACGAGGTTCTCAAGGCTAACCTGCGCGGCAGAGGCGGCGGCGGCTTCCCGACAGGCCGCAAATGGCAGTTCGCCTACGCACAGGACAGCGACGAGAAATATGTCGTATGCAACGGCGACGAGGGCGACCCCGGCGCGTTTATGGATCGTTCCATACTCGAGGGCAATCCTCTCGCGGTTATAGAGGGTATGGTTATCGCGGGCTACGCTATCGGCGCGAAAAACGGCTATTTCTATGTTCGCGCGGAGTACCCCGTAGCCGTTCACCGTTTACAGCTTGCCATAAAGCAGGCTAAGGCCGAGGGACTTCTCGGTCAGAATATACTCGGTACTGATTTCAGCTTTGACGTTCATATACGTCTGGGCGCGGGCGCGTTCGTATGCGGCGAGGAAACGGCGCTGCTTAACTCTATCGAGGGCAAACGCGGTATGCCCCGTCCCCGTCCCCCGTTCCCCGCTGTTAAGGGTCTGTGGCAGAAGCCCACTATCGTTAATAACGTTGAAACACTCGCCTGTGTCCCGTACATACTCCGAAACGGCGCGGACGCTTTCGCCAAATACGGCACCGAACGCTCCAAGGGAACTAAGGTGTTCGCTCTCGGCGGCAAGATAAACAACGTCGGTCTTGTTGAGATACCCATGGGCACTACGCTCCGCGAGCTTATTTACGATATTGGCGGCGGTATTCCCAACGGCAAGAAATTTAAAGCCATTCAGACGGGCGGCCCCTCGGGCGGCTGTCTGACGGCGGAATATCTCGACGAGCCTATAGACTTTGACAACCTCGTAGCCAAGGGCTCGATGATGGGTTCGGGCGGCGCTATCGTCATGGACGAGGACAACTGCATGGTAGACGTCGCGAAGTTCTACATGGAGTTCATCTGTGACGAGTCCTGCGGCAAATGTACGCCATGCCGTATCGGCACAAAGCGTATGCTTGAGATACTCACAAAGATAACCGAGGGCAAAGGCACTATGGAGGATCTCGATGCTCTTGAGGAGCTGGCACACACTACAAAGGAAAATTCTCTCTGCGCGCTCGGTCAGACCGCGGCGAACCCCATAGTATCGACACTCACACACTTCAGAGATGAATATATCGCCCATATTGTGGACAAGAAATGTCCCGCCAAGGTATGTAAGGATCTCTTGCAGTACAAAATCCGGCCCGAAGTATGCAAGGGCTGCTCACTTTGCTCGCGCCAGTGTCCTGTCAACGCTATCAGCGGTCAGATAAAATCTCCGTTTAAAATCGACCAGAGCAAGTGTATTAAGTGCGGTATGTGTATGTCGTCCTGTCGTTTCAAAGCAATAGTTAAAGAATAAGGGAGGCCACAAAAAATTATGTCTATGGTAAATATTAAGATTGAGGGTTATCCCTATCAGGTAGAGGAAGGGCTTACCGTTCTTGAGGCCGCCAAACGCTGCGGCTATGAGATTCCTTCACTTTGCGCGTATAACCACGGCGAATGTTCAAACGGTTCCTGCCGTGTATGTCTTGTAGAAGCTACCGGCGCGAGAGGTCTTGTCGCTTCATGCGTCTATCCCGTTTCCGAGGGTATGGAGATAACCATCTCCTCGCCCCGCGCGGTCGAGGCAAGAAGAACCTCTGTCGAGCTGCTCCTCTCCAACCACTCTATGCAGTGCCAGCAGTGCGAAAAGAACGGCAAGTGCGAGTTGCTCCACGTCGCTAAGCTGACGGGCGCCCGCGAAAACAAATATTTAGGCGAAAAAACTCCTGTGACGCTTGACGAATTGACTCCGTCTATTGTCCGCGACACGTCAAAGTGTATCCTTTGCGGACGCTGTATCGCCCGCTGTGCAAACGCTCACGGAAAGGGTATACTCGGATTTGAGAACAGAGGCTTCTCGACTATTGTCGCTCCCGCGGAGAACCGCTCCTTTAAAGATTCTCCTTGTATCCTGTGCGGTCAGTGCGTAAGCGTATGCCCGACAGGCGCTCTGATGGAGAAGTCTGAGATCGACCTGATCGATCAGGCGAAAAAGGACGGCAAATATATTGTCGTTCAGACGGCTCCCGCCGTTCGCGCGGCTCTCGGCGAAGAATTCGGCATGAAGATCGGCACGCCTGTCACAGGCAAGATGGTAGCCGCCTTGAAGCGTCTTGGCTTTAACAAAGTATTTGACACCAACTTCGGCGCGGATCTCACTATCATGGAGGAGGCAAACGAGCTTGTCGACCGCATTAAAAACGGCGGTGTACTGCCTATGATCACCTCCTGCTCACCCGGTTGGGTCAACTATGCCGAGTACAACTACGGCGATCAGCTTGATCACCTTTCCTCGTGCAAGTCGCCGCACGAGATGTTCGGAGCTATTGTTAAGTCGTATTATGCCGAGAAAAACGGCCTTGATCCCAAAGATATTTTTGTCGTATCGGTTATGCCGTGTACAGCTAAGAAATTTGAGAAAAATCGTGAACAGCTCGCGTCAAACGGCATAAAGGACGTTGACTGCGTAATCACAACCCGCGAGCTTGGCAAACTCATCAGGCGTTCCGGCATCAACTTCAAGGCTCTTCCCGACGAGGAATTCGATCAGGATCTGCTTGGCGATTATTCCGGCGCCGGCGTTATCTTCGGTGTTACGGGCGGCGTTATGGAGGCCGCTCTGCGTACCGCGTATTTCGTCCTCACAGGCAAAGAACACGAGCTTATCAAGTTCGAGGCTGTCAGAGGCTTAGAGGGGATCCGCGAGGCGTCTGTCGACATTAACGGTCAAACTGTCAATGTCGCAGTAGCAAACGGAATGAAAAACGCCAAAGTTCTCATGGACGAGGTTCGCGCGGGTACATCAAAGTACACGTTTATCGAAATAATGGGATGCCCCGGCGGTTGTATCGCGGGCGGCGGACAGCCATATGTAAAGCCCTGCTTCCTGCCTGACGAGGACGTCGACATTCTCGACACCTACAAGGAAAAGAGAGCCGCCGCCCTCTACAGCGAGGACGAGCGTCAGGAGGTTCGTCAGTCGCACAACAACAAGCAAATTATACAGCTTTACGACGAATACCTCGGCAAGCCCAACTCGCACAAGGCTCACGAGCTGCTGCATACTACCTATGCCGCAAGGACCGGCTTTAACGACTGACAAATTTTAAACCGGGCAAACACCTCAAGCTGTCAATTACAACACCAATAATCGGTGTTCTAACTGCGGAAAGGCTTTGCCGGATGATGCTATGTATTGCACCTCATGCGGTACATTCACATATAAAAAGATAAACCTTTGATAAACCTTTTTAAACTTCTTAGTATGTTTCCGCATATGGTTTTGCACCATATGCGGCACATGGAGTATGAAGTAATAATTTTAAACGAGTGTATTCCCAAGGTAAGCTCCGCAGTGGAATTTACCTTGGGAATTTATATGCGCGTTTAAAAGTCAAATAAACCGTTGACATTTCTCCCGTATTATGGTAGAATAATTAAGCCGCTTATCAGAGGCTTTTTAAGCGGGCGCGAAATCGCCCCGCCTCCACATAGCGAGAATGAAACAGGCAGGTGCCAAAGAAAAATGTATGCAGTAATCGAAACAGGCGGAAAGCAGTACAAGGTATCAAACGGCGATACTATCTATGTCGAGAAGCTTAACGCCGAGGAGGAAGCAACCGTAGACTTTAAGGTTGTGGCCGTAAGCACAGACGACGGATTTAAGGTCGGCACACCCTATGTTGAGGGTGCGAAGGTATCGGGTAAGGTTCTTAAAAACGGCAAGGGCAAGAAAATCACTGTCTTTACCTACAAGCCCAAAAAGAGCGAAAAGCGCAAGATGGGTCACAGACAGCCCTACACAAAAGTTCAGATCGAAACTATTGAAGCATAATGATTAACGCGGAATTTTTTTCTC
>CAYLOD010000001.1:65937-82347 GCA_964385235.1 uncultured Clostridium sp. | reverse complement strand
ACTATAAAATGAATTTGTCAAGAATTTGAATTCCGGTCAAAAAATATCCCCGATTTAAATCCTTGCAAAAGAGCAGTCAATGTGGTATTATATATATGATATACAGACATATTGAAATGAACAATAACAAAATATCGTTTTTCGTATATAATAATAGCATAATGATGCAGTGAACGAGAGAAGTATCGTCTTTACGACAGCATCAGAGACGGAGCGGAAGCTGAAAAGCTCCGGCTGTGCGGCGGCGTGAAATGCACTCGTGAGCACTCAGGAGGAAAGTATTATCGAGTATTTCTGTGCGTGTGGCTCGCGTTAAGAGCCGCTGCCGAATATCGGCGGCATGAGGGCAGACACTGTCTGCCGAAGTTAGGGTGGAACCGCGAACATAACCTCGCCCCTGAGTCATTCAGGAGCGAGGTATTCTTAATTTAACAAGGGGTTTGTTCCGTTATTCAATAAGGGACCTGCCCCGTCATAAAATCGAGGTGAATAAATTGCTAAAAAGGACTAAGGAAGAAATAGACTCCATTATGGAGCGTGACCCTGCGGCGCGAAGCCGGTATGAGGTTTACTTTCTTTATTCGGGGTTTAAGGCGGTTAAGGCATACAGGAAAGCAAACTGGTTTTATCGACATAACATGAAATTTATAGCGAGATACATCTCACAGCACGCGCGCCACAAGACGGGTATAGAGATCCACCCGGGAGCGAAAATAGGCAAAGGACTTTTTATAGATCACGGAATGGGCGTCGTAATAGGAGAAACTGCCGAGATAGGGGACAACTGCACGATTTATCAGAATGTCACGCTCGGCGGAACGGGCAAGGACCATGGGAAAAGACACCCCACGCTGGGGAATAATGTAATGGTAGGTTCCGGCGCAAAGGTTCTCGGACCGTTTAAGGTCGGTGATAACGCGCGCATAGCCGCGAACGCGGTTGTGCTTACCGAGGTGCCGCCCAACTCTACGGCTGTCGGCGTCCCCGCGAGAATAGTAAGGATCAACGGTGTTAAAACCTCGAGCCTTGACCAAATCCATGTACAGGATCCAATATCAATGACGCTGTGCAAGCTTGAATACGAGTATGAGTTCCTTAAAGCAAGTATAGACAAGCTTGAACAAGAGTATAATATAAAAGATAATAAAGGAGAGAGCAACACTAATGAAGATCTACAACACGATGACAAGGCGCAAGGAGGAGTTTGTTCCGATAGAGAACGGAAAGGTTAGGATTTACGCCTGCGGGCCGACAGTCTATAACTATATTCATATCGGCAACGCAAGACCTGTCTGTGTTTTTGATATACTTCGCCGCTATCTTGAGTACAGAGGCTATGAGGTTACATTTGTACAGAATTTTACCGATATTGATGACAAGATAATTAACAGGGCGAACGAAACAGGCTCGGATTATATGGCTGTTGCCGAGAAGTTCATAGCCGAATATAAAAAAGACGCCGCCGGACTTAACATTCGTGAGGCGACAGTCCATCCGAGAGCAACGGAAAATATGGATGAGATTATCAGCATGATAAAGACTCTCATTGACAAGGGCTTCGCTTATGCTGTTGAAAACGGCGACGTATATTTCAGACCCGGCAGATTCCCCGGATACGGCAAGCTCTCGCACCAGCCGCTTGAGGATCTGGAGGCAGGCGCGAGAATAAGCATCGGAGAGATGAAAGAGGACCCGATGGATTTCGCCCTATGGAAAGGCGCAAAGCCGGGCGAACCCTCATGGGACACACCGTGGGGCAAAGGACGCCCCGGCTGGCACATTGAGTGCTCGGCTATGGCGCGCAGATACCTCGGCAATACTATCGATATTCACTGCGGGGGTCAGGATCTGATATTCCCGCACCATGAAAACGAGATAGCGCAGAGCGAATGCTGCAACGGTGTCACATTCGCGAATTATTGGATGCACAACGGATATATAAATATTGACAATAAAAAAATGTCAAAGTCGCTGGGCAACTTTTTCACAGTCAGAGATGTCGCGGAGAAGTACGGCTATGAGCCTATCCGCTATCTGATGGTATCATCGCATTACCGCACGCCTGTAAATTATTCCGCGGATATTATCGAGCAGTGCAAGGCGTCGCTTGAGCGTCTTTACAACTGCCGCGAGGACTTGAGCTTCCTTATGAAAAAGGCGGCTTCGGGAGAAAAGAACGGCGAGGATAAGGTAAAGGAACTTCTCCTTACACATAAGACCGACTTTATAGACGCTATGGAGGACGACCTCAATACGGCTGATGCTATTTCGGCATTGTTTGAACTCGCACGAGATATAAATTCAAACGTTAATTCTCAGACTATGCCGTCTGAGGAACTTTGCCGTTTCGCGCTTGATTTGTTCAATGAGCTTGCGGACGTACTCGGACTTCTCTATGCAAGGAAAGAGAACAGCATTGACGATGAGATACGGGCTCTTATAGATAAGCGCAGCGAGGCGAGAAAAAATAAGGACTGGGCGGCTGCCGACAAAATCAGAGATGAGCTGAAGGCGAGAAATATCACGATAAAGGATACTCCTCAGGGTACGATTATCGTGACCGAATAATAACAGGTTGATAAGCTATGATTGATGATGCTGTTATAAGGGATTTAATATCCGGGGCGCTTGAAGTCAGGAAAATGGCTTATGCTCCGTACTCAAGGTTTGCTGTCGGCGCGGCGATGCTCGCGGAAAACGGTGAGATTTTTACAGGTTGCAACGTTGAGAACGCCTCCTATCCTGTCGGGAGCTGTGCCGAACGAACAGCGCTCACTAAGGCTGTGTCGTCAGGTGAAACGCATTTTAGAGCGATAGCTGTGGCGGGCGGAACGGAACCTCCCGACGCGCCGGAGCTTGCGCGATTTTGTACCCCGTGCGGTATGTGCAGACAGCTTTTGAGCGAGTTCTGCGGTCCTGATTTTTGTGTTATTACAGCCAGGAGCGTTTCCGAATATAAGGTCATGACTCTGGGAGAGCTTTTGCCTGAAGCCTTTATGACTTAGGCCGAGGTTGTCATTAGAACGCATTATGGCGCATAATATTATTATATTAAAAAATAAAGCAGAAAGGCTCTTTTTTTCCTTTCTGCTTTATGCTTTTTACTATCAGTCCTGGAAGTTATTATTGTTGTTCTGGTTGTTGTAGTTCTTGTCCTGCTTGTTCTGGCTGTTGCTGTTGTTCTGGCGGTTTTGGGACTGGTTGTTGTTCTTGTTTTGACCGTTGTTGTTCTGAGACTGATTGTTCTGCTGGTTTTGGTTGCTCATTGGCTCACCCCCTTCTGAAATTATTATTGACGGGAATATTTTAAATATACATTATTTTTTTAAAATTCTTTATAAAAATATTTTCAGGGGATATTGTGAGTACTGTATTCTTTATGAAATTATAATTCATGTTTCTTGCAGTATCAGAGGAAAAATTTCCGCAAAAATCGGATTTGTATGAATATTTGTGCAATTTCACTTTGAATTATTGCAAAAAACTTGACAAATCACAATGAATATGATAACCTAAACAAGTGACAGAATATTGGGAATAAAGGCGTTCACCAATTTTGGTTCATTTCCGCGGATATGGGATGGACTTTTATGGTGGGCGCATTTTTTCCGATAAATAATTTAAAGGAGAAAAGACCACTGATGGATAATTTCAGAAATCAGGAACCCTTTGCCAAGCAGGGCCTTTACGACCCGCGTTTCGAGCATGATAACTGCGGCATAGGTTCTGTAGTCAATATCAAAGGAATCAAGTCACGTCAGGTCGTTGATAATGCCTTGAGCATCGTTGAAACCCTTGAACACCGCGCCGGCAAGGACGCGGAGGGAAAGACCGGCGACGGCGTCGGCATTCTTTTGCAGATTTCACATGAGTTTTTTAAGGAAGCTACCGCCGGGCTCGGCTTTGACATCGGCGAAGAAAGAGATTACGGCATCGGTATGTTTTTCTTCCCGCAAAATAATCTCAAAAGAATGCAGGCTATGAAGCTCTTTGAGATAGTTATTAAAAAGGAGGGCATGGACTTCCTCGGCTGGAGAGCCGTCCCGACTAATCCCTCCGTTCTCGGGCAGAAGGCGCTTGAAAGTATGCCCTGCATCATGCAGGCGTTTGTCAAGCGTCCCGCTAATGTTGAAAAGGGACTTCCCTTTGACAGAAAGCTGTACATAGCGAGGCGCGTATTCGAGCAGAGCAACGAGGAAACTTATGTCGTTTCGCTTTCGAGCAGGACTATTGTATATAAGGGTATGTTCCTTGTCAAGGAGCTTCGCAGATTCTTCTGCGACCTGCAAAGCGAAAAATATACCTCGGCTATCGCGACTGTTCACAGCCGGTTCAGCACTAATACAAACCCGAGCTGGCAGAAGGCGCACCCGAACCGCATTATCGTGCATAACGGCGAGATAAATACTATTACGGGAAATGCCGACAGAATGCTTGCGAGAGAGGAATCCATATCGAGTGATATTTTCGGGGACGATATAGACAAGGTGTTCCCGATAGTGGATACAAACGGCTCCGACTCGGCGCGTCTTGATAATTCCCTTGAGTTCATGATGATGGCGGGCGTTCCGCTTCCTCTCGCGGTGATGATAACCATTCCCGAGCCGTGGGAAAACAACAAGACCATATCAAGCGCAAGGCGTGATTTCTATCAGTACTACGCGACAATGATGGAACCGTGGGACGGCCCCGCGTCGATTATTTTCTCCGACGGCGATATTATGGGCGCCGTACTCGACAGAAACGGTCTCAGACCGTCAAGATATTATATTACAACAGACGGCTTCCTCATTCTTTCGTCTGAGGTCGGTTGCATAGATATTCCGCCCGAAAAGATTCTTGTCAAGGAGCGTCTGCGTCCCGGCAAAATGCTTCTCGTTGACACCATAAAGGGCAAGCTTATAGACGACGGGGATATTAAGGACCACTATGCCCAGAGACAGCCATACGGAGAGTGGCTCGACAATAATCTTATTTACCTCAAGGATCTTAAGATCCCGAACAAGAATGTTACCCAGCTTGACAACGAACAGCTTGTGCGTCTGCAAAAGGCATTCGGATATACATACGAGCAGATAAGAACGAGCATACTTCCTATGGCTAAGAACGGCTCGGAGCCTGTCGCGGCAATGGGCGCGGACTGTCCGCTGCCCCCGCTTTCAAATGCCGACGTCCCGCTGTTCAACTACTTTAAGCAGCTTTTCGCGCAGGTAACAAACCCTCCGTTTGACGCTATTCGCGAGGAAATAGTCACCGACACGAGCGTCTACATAGGAAGCGACGGCAATATACTCAAGGAAAAGCCCGAAAACTGCCACGTCCTGAAGATATACAATCCGATATTAACAAATACGGATATGCTTAAAATAAAGAACCTTAACATACCCGGACTTAAAACAGAGGTAATACCGATCACATATTATAAGAACACGAACCTTGCAAAGGCCATCGAACAGCTTTATCTCAAGGCTGACAGAGCGTATAAGGACGGAGCTAATATTCTCATACTCTCCGACAGGGACGTTGACGAATATCATGTGGCGATCCCGTCGCTTCTTGCGGTTTCGGCGCTCCAGCAGCACCTTGTTTCAACCAAGAAAAGAACCTCCGTTTCGATGATCCTTGAGAGCGCGGAGCCGTGTGAGGTTCATCATTTCGCGACGCTTCTCGGCTTCGGCGCGGCTGCCATTAACCCGTATCTCGCTCAGGAAACTATCCGCAATCTCGTCGATACGGGCGCCCTCGATAAGGACTACTATGCGGCCGTATATGACTATAATGCTTCGATACTTCACGGCATTGTCAAGATAGCGTCAAAAATGGGTATCTCAACTATCAGGTCATATCTCGGTTCTAAAATTTTTGAGGCAATAGGCATATCCAAAGAAGTTATAGACAAATACTTTACAAACACGGTAAGCCGTGTCGGCGGCATTACGCTTGACGATATAAGCAGACGCTCGGAAAAGCTCCATGCTTCCGCGTTTGACCCGCTCGACCTTAACGTGCTTCTGGAGGTCAACAGCGCGGGCAGCCACAAGCTGAGAAGCGGTAAGGAGGAGCATCTCTATAATCCCGAAACCATACATCTTCTTCAGGAATCTACGAGAACCTGCAACTATGAAATGTTCAAGCAGTATTCCGAGGCTGTCAACAGAGAGGACAGACATATGAACCTCAGAAGCCTTCTCGAGTTCAACTACCCCGATGACGGGGGTATACCTATCGACGAGGTTGAGAGCGTGGAGAGCATCTGCCACAGGTTTAAAACAGGCGCTATGTCATACGGCTCCATATCTCAGGAGGCTCACGAAACAATGGCTATCGCCATGAATACCATCGGCGGCAAGTCAAACTCCGGCGAGGGCGGCGAGGATATAGAACGCCTCACCGTAGGCGAGGACGGCGTCAACCGCTGCTCCGCTATAAAGCAGGTAGCGTCGGGCCGTTTCGGCGTCACATCAGAATATCTCGTCAGCGCTCAGGAGATCCAGATCAAAATGGCACAGGGCGCGAAGCCGGGCGAGGGAGGTCATCTTCCCGGCAAAAAGGTTTATCCGTGGATAGCGAAAACAAGGCATTCGACCCCCGGCGTAGGTCTTATTTCTCCGCCGCCTCACCACGATATATATTCTATCGAGGACCTTGCGCAACTTATATATGATCTTAAAAACGCCAACAAAGACGCCCGAATATCCGTTAAGCTTGTTTCCGAGGCGGGCGTCGGTACTATAGCCGCGGGTGTCGCAAAGGCAGGAGCGGGCGTTGTTTTAATCTCCGGCTATGACGGCGGTACGGGCGCCGCTCCGAGGAACTCTATCTATAACGCAGGCCTCCCGTGGGAGCTCGGACTTGCGGAAACACATCAGACGCTCATAATGAACGGTTTGCGCTCTAAGGTGGTCATAGAAACTGACGGCAAGCTTATGACAGGACGCGACGTTCTTGTTGCGGCGCTGCTCGGTGCGGAGGAATACGGCTTTGCTACAGCTCCGCTTGTCACTATGGGCTGCGTAATGATGCGTGTATGCAATCTCGACACCTGCCCTGTAGGCATAGCTACCCAAAATCCCGAGCTTCGCAAAAAATTCAGAGGCAAGCCCGAATATGTTATCAACTTTATGCACTTTATAGCTCAGGAACTGCGCGAATATATGGCAAAGCTCGGCATAAGGACGGTAGATGAGCTTGTCGGACGTTCGGATCTGCTCAGAGTTAAAGAGTCCGGGTTGAAATCAAAGGATAATCGGCTCGACTTGACCAATATCCTTAACAATCCCTATGTCGGGTCTGACGTCGCGAGAATCTTCGTTCCCGCTGACAAGTTTGATTTTGAGCTTGAAAAAACCGTCGATGAAAGGGTCATACTCAAGAAGATGGCTTCCGCGCTTAAAAATAAGACGAAAAAGACTATTGAAATAGACGTCACAAATACCGACCGCACTGTCGGTACTATATTCGGCTCTGAGATTACAAGACGCTATCATGACAACACGCTTGACGACGACTTCTATGTCGTAAAATGCCACGGAGCGGGCGGTCAGAGCTTCGGCGCGTTTATTCCGAAGGGGCTTACGCTTGAGCTTGAGGGCGACAGCAACGACTACTTCGGCAAGGGGCTTTCGGGCGGCAAGCTGTATGTGTATCCGCCCAAGGGCTCATGCTTTAAAAGAGATGAGAATATAATTATAGGTAATGTTGCCTTGTACGGCGCGACGAGCGGCAAGGCGTTTATCAGCGGTGTAGCGGGCGAACGCTTCTGCGTGAGGAACTCGGGAGCGATCGCTGTCGTCGAGGGCGTCGGCGACCACGGCTGTGAGTATATGACGGGCGGCAGAGTAGTTGTTCTCGGCAAAACAGGCAAAAACTTTGCGGCCGGCATGAGCGGCGGCATCGCCTATGTTCTTGACGAGGATTCCGACTTGTACATGAAGATGAACAAGGAGCTTGTCACTATCAGCGGCGTCAAGAGCAAGTACGATATTGCCGAGCTCAGGGAGATAATTCAGGAACACGTCGAGGCAACGGGTTCGCCTAAAGGCAGGGAGATACTTGAAAACTTCGAGCGGTACCTGCCGAAATTCAAAAAAATTCTTCCGAATGATTATGCCAAGATGATGCAGTCTATATTTGTAATGGAAGAAAAGGGCATGAGTCCCGAACAGGCAAAAATCGAAGCGTTTTACGCGAGCACAAGAAAGTAAGGGAGGCGGATAAAATGGCTAAACCAACAGGTTTTTTGGAATATGAGAGAAAAAACAATCCGGGCGTTGAACCTCTTGAGAGAATAAAGAGCTTTAACGAGTTTCACACACCTATGCAGGCCGACGAGCGCCGTCAGCAGGCTGCAAGGTGTATGGACTGCGGCGTGCCGTTTTGCCAGAACGGACAGCCGATAATGGGAATGGTTTCGGGCTGTCCGCTCAACAATCTTATCCCCGAGTGGAACGAGCTTGTATACACAGGAGAATTTGACGCTGCCGCTCATCGCCTTTTGATTACAAATAATTTTCCCGAATTTACATCGAGAGTTTGTCCCGCGCTTTGCGAGGCTGCCTGCACCTGCGGACTCAACGGAAATCCCGTAAGCGTCAAGGAGAACGAGAACTTCATTGTCGAAAACGCATTTAGAACTGGCATGATAAAGCCAAACCCTCCAAAGGTCAGAACAGGTAAGAAAGTTGCCGTGATCGGTTCGGGACCGTCGGGCCTTGCGTGCGCCGCACAGCTCAATATGAGAGGACACAGCGTAACCGTCTACGAAAAGGACGACCGCGTCGGCGGACTGCTCATGTACGGCATACCTAATATGAAGCTCGAAAAGAACATTATTGACAGACGTGTCGGGCTTATGAAGGCGGAGGGTGTCAGCTTTGTTACAAATGCCGATGTAGGTGAAAATGTTGACGCGGAGTCGATAATGAATGACTATGACGCGGTCGTTCTCGCCTGCGGAGCGGGCAATCCGCGCGACATCAACGCTCCCGGCAGAGATGCGAACGGAATTTACTTTGCGGTTGATTTTCTGAAGTCTACAACAAAAAGTCTGCTCAATTCAAATCTTGAGGATAACAGCTACATTTCCGCCAAGGATAAGAATGTAGTAATTATAGGCGGCGGCGATACGGGAAACGACTGCGTAGGCACGTCTGTACGTCATGGCTGCAAGTCGGTGGTTCAGCTTGAAATGATGCCTAAACTGCCCGACACAAGAGCCGATAACAACCCGTGGCCCGAGTGGCCCCGTATCTGCAAGACCGACTACGGTCAGGAGGAGGCAATAGCTTTATTCGGTTCCGATCCCCGGCGTTATCAGACAACGGTCAAGGAATTTGTAAAGGACGATAACGGCAGTCTTAAGGGAGTTGTGACGGTCAGTGTTAAGTTTGTCAGGGACGAAAATTCCGGAAGAAACTTAATGCAGACAGTAGAGGGTTCCGAGCAGTATATTGAGGCGGATCTTGTTCTGATCGCCGCAGGATTTTTGGGACCTAAGCCGTATGTTGTCGAGGCATTCGGCGTCGAAACGAACGCGCGCAGTAATGTCGCGACGGAAACGGGCAAATATATGACGAATGTTGACAAGGTATTCACAGCGGGCGATATGCACAGAGGCCAGTCACTTGTAGTCTGGGCGATCAGAGAGGGAAGAAATGCCGCCGCAGATGTTGACGAATATCTTATGGGCTATACGAGCTTAAAGGATTGAGCGTTTTAAGGGGTCGCGAGCCGTAATGAAGCATTTGTAAAAAATAATAATCGCTATTTTAAAGTAAAAATGCTGTGCAAAGGATTATTCTGTTGCACAGCATTTTTATATCGGAAATGACACTGATATGACAGGCAAATCGGCAAGAGCGGCAGACTTCCATGAGCTTCATGGACAAACAGACAAAATATACGGAGAAACAGTTGTCAATACGGGAAAAAGAAAAGCGGAGGACTGTATTACTTTGGAAACGGAGAGCGCGGCTTACAGGCGCTTTGCACCTTTAAGCAGCAGAATTACATATGTTTTCTTTGAAATCTACCTGATGGAAGGGGAGAGTATGGGAAAATGTCAATCTCGGGTTACAAGAGGGAAAAAAGCAAATCAACTGTTTAGAAACGCGCTGTGCCTTGCGAAACAGACAGCGAAAGAATTAAATTCCGCTTTACCGAATAAGAAAAATACCTCCCACTGTGAAATACGGGAGGTATTTGCTTAATTTTATCATAGTGAAACGGCATTACAATTTATTTATCAGACTTAGGCCCAGACTAATCATCCAGACATATGCGATTGTTTTAGGCATCATCAGCATTCCAACCATCGGTTTTTTCTTTCCCCAGATCACCACAGGGAAGTAACATACAAAACTGATTATAATGGCAACGGACATCTGCCATAGTCTGTACCCTCCGATATTTCCGGAAAGGATAAACAGAATAACAAGGCAAAGTCCTGTTACAGCAAAAGGAAGGTTCCTGTAAATTCCCCACTTCGGATTTCCCTCCGGGCGGAACCAGTTATTTTGAGGAAACAGGCACATCACAATGCGAATCACTGCGCTGACCCACGTCAGTGCAAGCAGCGCCGACGGGTATGAAAGATTCGGGAAAATCGATCTCCATACATAGAACAGCAGTACATAAAAAATCGTCATGGTGATGGACGACAACATCAGGCCAAGTCCTGACCACCATTGAACCCTTGGGGAATCTCCGTGAAATGCCTTTATTATCCGAGGCACCAGATGAAAAGCGTCCCCGCCGCCGAGAATAACAGTCAGCGCGCCAAAGAGAAGAATAGTCGCTCGTCCGTTCGCGTTTGCAAAGAACACAATGGCAGCGACCACATCAAACGCCAGATAGGCAATGCAGAATATTGCTTCGCCTATCTCCGGCATACGCGGCTTTTGTCGAGTCATATGTATAAGCCTCCATTCTTCAGTGACCGCCTGTTAAAAGCGTCTCAACCATATCCCTTTTCTCAAAGAGAACGCAGCCGCCGCTGTGATACTCCATTAAGATGTTTTGTTCACGCAGAGATGTAAACAGAGGGGAGTGCAGCGCATCCAGAAGAGATGTATTTTTTACATTGGTATCGGAGTAAGGTGAAAATGGGCATGGTTCGGCACCGCCGTGAGAGTTGATGTGAAAAAATCCACGCCCTGCCGCGAGACATCCCGCGGAGATTTTCTCGTCGCCGGGAAATGAGAAAAAGAGCATATCGGGATATTCTGCTCTAACCTCGGTCAAGCGATTTTGTAGATATAACCGTTCCTCTTCGCCGGGAGCCAGACTCGTTGCTTCCCCCGACACAGGCACAAATTCCACATAGATGACAGTTTTACAGCCGTTAACGCGCAGATCATCGAGAAATTCATTGTCGGTGATTTCTCGCAGGTTAGCGGTTGTCGCGGTAACGGAAACACCGAAAATCAAATGATTATTCCGAATGTTTTTCATGGCTGATTTTACTCTGTCATAGACGCCGTTTCCGCGCCGCTCGTCAGTCTTTTCCTGCTGCCCCTCGATGCTGATAACCGGCAGCAGATTACGCTTTTCATCGAAAAGTTTCATATATCCGTCATCAAGGAGCGTGCCGTTTGTAAAAACCGGGAAAAGTATATCAGGATAGTTTCCTGCAGTTTCGATAACGTCCCGGCGCAGAAGCGGTTCGCCGCCTGCGAGTAAAATAAAGCTGACGCCAAGTCTTCCGGCTTCAGAGAATATCTTATTCCAATCTTCACAGGTCAGTTGATTTGATGGCATACCATCGTTGCAAGCATGGAATTGACGGGAATAACACCCCGCGCAGTGGAGATTACAGCTTGATGTAATACTGGCAATCAAAAACGGCGGGATATGTTCTCCGCTTTTCGCCGCTTTTGCCCGTTTGCGCGACGCTTCGCGGCTTGAGAGTGCAAAACGAGCCATATAAGCGCTTTCCCTTGGATTTGTGGCGGTAGCCTTTAATGCGTCTTTGATAATATTTTCGACGCCTTTTTTTAAATAGGCGTCAAGATCAAATCCTTCCTTTTCCATCTGTTCCGCCTTCTTTCAAATTTGTATGTCTGAGTTTCCCAATAATTTCATAAAGCATCGAATACAGCGTCAGCGCCTTTTCCGGCTCAATATCTACGCAGGCGGCGAGGCGCTGCGGTACCGTCAGGGCTCTTTCTCTCAGCGTCTCGCCCTTTGCGGTGGTTGAAACTATCAGATCACGCTCATCATGTTCAGAGCGCCGTCTTGCTACATATCCTTTTTCCTCCAACCTTTTGAGAAGCGGCGTTAATGT
The DNA here is from genome assembly GCA_964385235.1 of uncultured Clostridium sp. Taxonomy (GTDB): domain Bacteria; phylum Bacillota; class Clostridia; order Oscillospirales; family Acutalibacteraceae; genus Pseudoruminococcus. The sequence continues at coordinate 70,064 of CAYLOD010000001.1, read as the reverse complement.
GCTTGAATCCAAGTATAAAAACTTTCCGACGTCCTTTACCCTCAGTTCCTTATGCTCCCACATCACCATCATGGTAATATACTGCGTATAGGTGAGATCGAGCTCATCTAAAAAGGGCTTATACGCTTTCACGATTTCCTTAGAACAGACGTAAAGGGGAAAGCATATTTGATTTTCAAGCTTTAGTGGGTCAAATCGATCCGCCATCGTGTTTTCTTCTCCTTATAATATGATCTCCCTTGCAAAGTCGGCGGCTGCTCTTTGGTCGTCTTCGTTCGGTCTGCCTTTATGGAGCATCGCAAAGGATCCGCGGCAGGAAAATTCCTCTTTTGCAAGGGGAATACCTTTTTCGGCAAACAGCTTCTCCACATATTTTCGGATTGATTTGACTACCGCGGAGGTGCTGAAAACGGCAGCTTTGCCGACAGAAACATCAATGCCGTTTATAAAGGCTTTTACTTCATCATCTACATCAAAAGCATACGGAGCTGTTCCGAGAAACAGAATATCAACGTCCTCCGAAAGCGGCTTTGAAACCGTTTCCGCTTCAACTCCGACAGCCTCGGAAATTGCTTCGGCAATTTTTTTCGTATTGCCGCCTCTTGAATAATAGCGTATTGCAATCTTCATGTCAAGCACCTCTCGATTTCAGAGTGATTTTACCCATTTTTCCCATGTGTCATAATCCTGTTTGCCATGTACAACAATTCCCTCTGTCAGCTTTGCCTTACCGCTTACGCTGCTTTTAAGGTCTGTCAAAGCGCTTCCGAAATCGCTGCTGCCTGAGGTGGCAAAGAGAACGATTTTTTTGCCGGAAAAGTCATAGCTTTCCAGAAATGTGTTGATAATTGTAGGCGCGGTGTACCACCAAATAGGAAAACCAAGACAAATAATATCACTGTTTGCGACAGGCGCGGTGTTATCCGCAATCGCCGGACGGGAGGACTTATCCCTCATTTCCACAGAGCTGCGGGAATTTTTATCCTGCCAGTTCAAATCCGCCTGCGTATAGGGGACTTCGGGACGAATCTCATAAAGCTGTGCGTTCGTCAGCTCGGCAATCTTTTTCGCCGCATCGGCAGTCACGCCGCTTGCACTGAAATAAGCTACTAATATTTTACTCATTGTAAAACCTCCATTTTAAATGCGGAATGTTTAAGATGATTTCCGCTCGGCGTCGTATGCTTCACGGACTGCTCTCGCAAGCTGATCCGCGCAGGAAGTCGGTCTGCGTCCGCAGAGAACGCCGGACAGTTTACCGGCAATCTGATCCACCGTCCATCCCTCGATCAGCAGGGGAATGGCTTTAAGATTACCGTTGCAGCCGCCCGTAAATTTGACGTTATGAACCACATCTCCGTCAAGATCCAGACTGATAAGCTGTGAACAGGTGTTTTCCGTTTTATAATCGTAATGGAACATTACAGTACCTCCTCTACCTTTGATTTTACCTTATCTATAGAATCGGTCGGCTCAAAGCGGGCGACGATTTCTCCATTTCTGTCAATCAGAAATTTCGTAAAATTCCATTTGATATTTCCGTTGTTCTTATAGTCTTTATCCGCTTTCTTTGCAATACCTTTCAGTATCATTCCCATCGGACCGCTGAATCCGGCAAATGTGGTGTTTGCCGTCAGGTACTTGTAGAGCGGAATAGCGTTCTCGCCGTTCACATCGATTTTGGCAAACTGCGGGAAAGTGATGCCGTACCGTCCCGTGCAAAAGCTGTGGATTTCCTCGTCACTGCCGGGAGCCTGTTCACCGAACTGATTGCAGGGGAAATCAAGGATTTCAAGCCCGTCCTTTTGGTGCAGCTCGTACAGGTCCTGCAGTTCGTCGTACTGCGGCGTGAAGCCGCATCCCGTCGCGGTGTTGATGATGAGGAGAACCTTTCCCTTGTAATCGGAAAGCGGCACTTCGCTGTCGTCCATCGCCTTGACTGTGAAATTGTAGATACTCATGTAAACATCCTCCTAACGTTTTTGCAAGATTTAATCTCGCGCTATTGATATTTTAATTATATTTCCATATTTTTATTTTGTCAAGATTATTAAGTGAAGTTTACAGATTGTTCATTTTTAATCGTGCAAAGAGGGCTGACCGGCGCTTACAGGTCAAAAGCGTTTACTTCGCTAAAGTTCAATAAGCGGCTTGCCCCGTTATTATATTTTTGGCAAATAATATGCCGCTTAAATGCTTTACAGCACTTTTTGAGTTTGCCGTTTCATTTTTTGAGAGAAAAATTTTCAATTGCGCATTACTTAGTATTTTCGCTATGATTTTTAAAGCAAAAATTAAATGCCGCCCCGATATATTATAGGTTTATTATTGAGAAAAAGTCTGTTGTATGATATTATTAAACAAGATTAAATTACAAAAGGTGAGCATAAATGGTGGCAAAGGTTATAACCCTCGGATGCAAGGTCAATCAATATGAATCGGAGGCTATGCTTAAAAGCCTTAACGCCGCGGGCTTTACTACGGCGGGAGATTCGGAACACGCTGATATAATAGTTGTCAATTCATGCGCTGTGACAAGTGTCAGTGAACAGAAAACGCAGAAAATAATTCGCCGTGAAAGACGAAATAATGAAAACTCGGTTATAGTTTTGACGGGCTGTGTTCCACAGGCGTTCCCGAATATCGGCGACAAATACCCTGAGGCGGATATTATCCTCGGCAACAAGAGCCGCTCCGTCCTTGTACCCGCTGTCGAGCGGTTCCTTAGAAGCCATATGCGATCCGTTATAATCGAAGAATACGGCAAGTCCGACAAATATGAGGAATTGAGCGTTCCGTCTTATCAAAAGCGTACCCGCGCGTTTATAAAAATCGAGGACGGCTGCAACCGCTTCTGTTCTTATTGTATAATACCGTATGCGAGGGGCAGGGTGCGTTCACGCCCGCTTGATGATATTACACGGGAGGTGAAAACCCTCGAGGGGGCGGGATATACCGAGATAGTCCTCGTCGGCATAAACCTGTCCTGCTACGGAAGCGATATCGGTTTGAATCTTTGTGATGCCGTCGAGGCTGTATGCGCCGTTTCGGGGATAAGTCGTGTACGCTTAGGCTCGCTTGAACCCGAGCTGATGGACAGCGGCGTTTTAAATCGCTTGAAAAAACAGACGAAGCTCTGTCCTCAGTTTCATCTTTCACTTCAAAGCGGCTGTGACGAAACGTTAAAGAGAATGAACCGCAAATATACGACTGACGAATATGCGGAAATCGTTGATAATATACGCTCGATTTTTGATAACCCGTCCGTCACGACGGATATTATGACGGGCTTTCCGGGCGAAACCGAGGAGGAGTTTGAGCAGTCCCTTAAATTTGCGGAAAAAATCGCGTTTGCGAAGGTTCACATTTTTCCGTACTCCCGCAGAGAAGGTACGGTCGCGGACAAAGCGCCGAATCAGGTCCCAAACGAAATAAAAAAACGGCGCGCAGCCGAAATGTCAAAGGCTGCCGGAAAATGCCGCCGCGCTTTTTTGCAGTCGCAGGTAGGACTGGTTCAGGAGGTTTTGCCCGAAGCCCGGACAAAGAATGGTTTTTTCGAGGGATATACCGGAAATTATACCCCCGTTCTGATAGACTGTGACAGGGATATGTGCGGCAGAATAATTCCTGTTAAACTGACCGGGGTCAGGGGAGATCACTGTACAGGTGAAATAGTATCAACACAGTGAACCGCATCTTAAAATTATTACAAAAAACGATTTGTGCAATAATCTAATTATATCCCTTGACTTTTTGTTTAAAATAGATTATTATAAGGTTAGGTTAGTTGTACTAAATAACGGAGGTGCGTTTATAATGAATTTCAAAAAGAATTTTGGCTGGATTATTGCTGTTGTGTCGGTTGTCGCGGCTGTCACTGCCGCTGTTACCGCTTTCCTTGTCTTTAGGGACAAGAAGAAAAAAGACGAGGAAGAACTTGAACATTATCTGGACTGTTCAATTCAGTGATTACAAAAATCAAGCGCGTGTACTTCGGTACGCGCGCTGTTTTTATTGGTACCGATGATTTTCCGAATAATGACGGAGGTTATAATCTCAAATATATTACTTCATCGGCCTGTTCAGACTTTTAAATTCCGAGCCGATTCTCAGCTCATCATATGTTT
>CAYLOD010000001.1:12319-65869 GCA_964385235.1 uncultured Clostridium sp. | reverse complement strand
AAAAGGCATATTCTCATTTTTTCCTTAGCGCTCGGAATAGCTTTGCAATTTTGACAGCTCGCCGAAGCCGTGCTTTAATATTGATTTGCACCGTAATTGAATACGGCAGATTTAGAGTAAAATCAGCAGGGGGCGGATACCTGCCGATAAATTATAACCTCAGCCGGGTGATAGGTGCGAAAAATTTTGCAAAACAATATTGTACTTATGTTAATCATGATTATCTGTGGCAATTCTCTCGGATTTTTTTATATGTTTAATACGGCTGAAATTTATAAATTTTTTCAGCATAAAAAGCTTAAATGTGAGCTGATTTTTAAATCTTTCGTCAATTTGCACAAAAGATATTTTCTTAAATTTATGTCGATATTATTTTTAAGGAAAAAAAGCGCGCATTATCTGTAAAGTGGGGGAATATTGATGAAAAATTGGGGTAATACTGCTATTTTATGGTACAAAGGATAGAGAATTTAAGAAAATATTACGTCAAAATACATTTTTTCAGCGATACGAAACAAAACGCCCTTTGCTGTATGACGCGATTATTATTATAAAAAAGAATTATTTTTGTGCTCTTTTAAAGAAAAACATGGCTGAAATGAAATTAACTGTTAATTGTTACAAAAATTTAATATTAATAAATTTTTTGTAGCATTTTGCAAGCTGTTGTGATAGAATATAAATGTAACCACGAAATATAGTTTTGCTTGTGTTTCACCTTTTAAATCAAGACCATATATTGGGGTAGTGAAATTCCGAGAAAAACCGCATTATTGTCGATTTTTTATAATATAATACGGTAATGGGGTTTCAGGCCCCGGAAAAATTTGGTGATTCTTTTCTCTCTGTAATACTTGCTTTTTTATGACGGGTATACTATAATGGATACAGAAAGTGGTGAAAGGTGGGGCTAAGTAGAGCGAAGTGGAGGTCACTGAGCATACATTCCCCAAGTGTGGCAGTTATGTTGATCGGAACATACCAACATAATATTGATCAAAAGGGTCGTGTCATAATGCCGGCCAAGTTCCGGGAGGAGCTTGGAGAGGTGTTTTATGTTACGCGCGGTCTTGACAACTGTCTTTCGGTTCTTTCGCAGAGCGACTGGGACACTCTCGGTGAAAAGCTGAGATCGTTGCCGGGCTCACAGACAAAAGATCTGCAAAGATTTCTATTTTCGGGAGCCGCGGAACTTGAGCCCGATAAACAGGGCAGGATCCTTATCCCGCAACCGCTGAGGGATTTCGCACATCTTACAAAGGATGTTGTGATCATCGGCACGGGAGTAAAGGTAGAGATTTGGGATCTTGAAAGCTGGAATGAATACAAAAATAAGATTACGGAGGACAGTGTGTTTGACGTAATGACATCACTCGGTATTTAATAATATGGAGTTTGTGCATAAGCCTGTCTTGTTGAATGAAACAATAGAGCATTTAAACATCGTTCCGAACGGTACATATATTGACGCAACGGCAGGCGGCGGCGGTCACTCAAGCGAGATAGCGCGAAGGCTTGAAAACGGCAGACTTATCTGCATAGATCAGGATCCCGAGGCTGTTGAAACGCTCACGGACCGCTTTAAGAATGATAATAAAGTAACTGTATATAGAACCAATTTCTCAAATATGAGAGAAGCGGCGTTCAATCTCGGAATAACCGAAGTCAACGGCGTACTGCTCGATATAGGCGTTTCGTCAAGACAGCTTGACACACCCGAACGAGGTTTTTCCTATCATTACGACGCTCCGCTCGATATGAGAATGAGTAAAAGCGGCGCAACTGCCGCCGACCTTGTCAATACGCTTTCGTATGAAGAACTTTGCGAAATTTTAACGCTTTACGGAGAGGAAAAATTTGCAAAAAATATCGTTCGGGCTATTGAAAAGGCAAGAGCGCAAAAGCCGATCGAAACCACTCTCGAGCTTGCGGAGATCGTCGCAAACGCTTATCCCGCAAAGGAAAGACGCAGCGGTCATCCCGCGAGAAAGACATTTCAGGCGTTGAGAATAGCCGTGAACGGCGAGCTTGACAGGCTTTCGGAGGGACTTGACGCGGCGTTTTCACTGCTCTGTGCCGGAGGAAGGATTGCCGTAATTACTTTTCATTCGCTTGAGGACAGGATCGTCAAGCAGAGAATGGCAAAATGGTGTAAGGGTTGCACCTGCCCTAAGGATTTTCCGGTATGTGTATGCGGAAAAACTCCGAGTGCAAGGCTTGTAACACGAAAGCCCGTCGAAGCGTCGCGCGCCGAACTTGAGGATAATCCGAGGAGCCGTAGCGCAAAGCTGAGAGTTTGTGAAAAAATAAAGGAACTGAATTAAATATTCTGAAGGGAAGATAATGAATGAAGGAACAGGCAAACCGCGCATATGATCTTTCGCTTTTTGAAACCGCGCCGGAACTTGAAAAGAAAACTCAGCAGCCCAAAAAGAATAATATGATAGTGCTTCCTGACGGAAGTATAAATAAAGAGGCAAGACGCAAGCACAACCGCCTGTATATTGCGGCAATATCCGCATTTGTCATAATATTTACCGTTGTGTCGATAACGATAGTTCAGTCGAACGTTCTCATAAATGAGCTTAACGCGGAGATAATAGCGGCACAGGAGGAGCTTAGCATCATAGAGGGACAGTCTACACAGTATCAGGTACAGATAGACAGCAAGCTTTCCGCCGAAAAGATCGAGAACTATGCGGAAAATGTCCTCGGTATGACAAAAGCCGAAAATATGGATAAGGAATTTATAACTATGTCCGGGGAGGATAAGGCAGTGGTGCTTGATGACGACAGCAAAAGGAATGTTTTTGAGATAATAGCCGACGCATTTACGAGTCTTTGGTCATAACATCGGGTTTATAAAAATAGTTATATATTAAGTATAAATTTAAGGAAGTACCGATGTATATCACAGGTTTCGGAAGGGCTGCCGCGGTGTTCGGCAAAATGCGCGCGGCAGTTGTCGGTATTATAACCGCGGGCTGCTATGCGAACGGTATTTTCTTGAGCGGAGAGTAGGGCGGGGCTGTAACAAGGCGGTAGCTGATTTTGCTGACTGCGTGTTGTTACAACCCTATTTTAGCTTATTAAGGAGGAACAATATGGCGAACAAGGGTCCGACTGTAATGCTTTGGCGCAGGTCATTGGTCGTTTTGCTTGTTATACTTATAGGCGGTTTCGGCTCGGTAATAGCGAGATTGCTTTATCTGCAAACATATATGGCGCCGGAGCTTCAGCAGAAAGCGATAGACCAGCAGCTTGCCGACACAACGATAAGCGCGAAGCGCGGAAGCATCTACGACAGGAACGGCAAAGTACTTGCGCAGAGCGCGACCGTTTGGAAGATCGTAATCGCGCCCATATATCTTGAAACCGATAATGATCGCCATATCGTTGCCGACGGTCTTGCGAAAATTCTCGAGCTGGATTCCGATGATATATATAAAAAGACACTTAAAAAGTCATACTATATAGAAGTAAAAAGACAGGTGGATACAGAAACAAGAGAAAAGGTTCTCGACTTTGCCGAAAAAATAAAGGAAGAGAATAACATCAGTCAGGCTATAAACACCATAGAGGACTTTAAGAGAAGCTATCCCATGAATTCCTTCGCGGCAAATATTCTCGGCTTTGTAGGAAGCGACGGACAGGGACTTGAGGGCTTGGAGGCTCAGTATGACGAGTACCTGACAGGCAGACCCGGACGTATAATTACGGCGCAAAACGGCGTCGGTACAGAAATGCCGTTCCAGTACCAGCAGAAGGTAGACGCGCAGGACGGCTATAATCTGACGCTGACTATAGATGAAACCATTCAGCGTATTATGGAAAAATACGTCAAGCAGGCTATTGTAGAAAATAAGGTCGCTAACCGCGGCTGTGCTATCATGGTAGAGGTCAAAACGGGCGCTGTTCTCGGAATGGCGGTCGAGGGTTCGTATGACCCGAATGAGCCGTTTGAGATCGCCGACGAGGCTGTAAAAAAGAAAATCGCAAAGCTTCCCAAGGATAAGCAGGCGGAGGCGGCTAATAACGCTCTCACAGAGCAGTGGAGGAACAAGGCCGTCGCAGATACTTATGTCCCCGGATCTGTTTTCAAGCCGGTGACAACAGCGGCTGTTCTGAGTGAGAAGCTTGTCGATGACAGTACACGATTTAATTGTATCGGATATATTGTTCCGTATGAAGGAGAGAGAAGAATAGACTGTCATGTCGGCGAGCCGGGTCACGGGTCGCAAACTCTCCTGGAAGCTCTCATGAATTCCTGCAACCCCGCGTTTGTTCAGATGGGCTTCATGCTCGGCTCGGAGAAATTCTATCAATATTATACGGCTTTCGGATTCTCCGAAAAGACAGGTATAGACCTGCCGGGTGAAAGCGAGGATATTTTCTTTGATCAGGAAGGTATAGAGGGAAAAATGTACGATATCGACGTCGCTGTCGCGGCGTTCGGTCAGAACTTCCAGATAACTCCCCTACAAATGGTTATGGCTCTCGCCGCTATCGGCAACAACGGCAACCTTATGCAGCCGTATGTTGTCGCTCAGATCACAGATTCAGCGGGTAATGTAGTTAAGTCAACGGAGCCTTCCGTCAAGCGTCAGGTCATAAGCGAGGATATTGCGGAACAGATTTGCGGTATGCTTGAGGAGAATGCGGTCAGCGGCGGCGCTAAAAACGGCTATGTCGCGGGCTACAGGATCGGCGGAAAGACAGGTACATCGGAAACTCACCGTGATTACAACGGCGACGGCGATAGTGATTATATAGCATCGTTTGCGGGCATAGCCCCCTCTGATAATCCCGAGGTAGCGCTTCTCTGCTACTTTGATACTCCTACAGGCGGCAGCTACTACGGTACCTCCGTCGCGGGTCCGTGCTTCAGGAATATTATGTCGGAGGTTCTCCCGTATCTCGGAATAGAGAAAAAGTACAATGAGAGCGAGCTTAATAATTTAAGCGCGACGACCGAATCTTATATCGGTATGTCTGTTGATGAGGCTTCATCAGCGGTAAGCAATGCCGAGCTTATTCCGCTTATAAAGGGAGAAGGGGAAAAGGTCATATCTCAAAGTCCGAAGGCATACTCGCAGATACCGAAAGATGGAACGGTAGTTCTCTATACTGATGATTCCGCGCAGAGCGATATAGTTACAGTACCTGATTTCACGGGAATGACCATGTCGCAGGCGTCCACACTGGCGGCGGATTCGGGACTTAATATCACATTATCGGGTACATTCTCAAGTGATGAATCCGTCAGCGCGGCAAAGCAGAGCATTGAAAATGGGAAAAATGTCGCGCGCGGGACGGTCGTTACCGTTACGTTTGAACAAAAAGACAATATTATGTAGACGTAACACTATGGCGTGAAATGTGAGGTGCTATATTCAGATGAGTGAAATGAGATCTACTGCCGTTATTAATAAGAGAGTAAAGCTCATAGCTGTTTCGGGAAAAGAGTCTAAAGGCGCCGCACAGCTTCTCACAAGGATTCTGCGTGACTGCGGCTATAGAGCTTCACAGTTAAGCCTTGACGAGCCGGCATGTGAGGAAGCCATAAATACCGCGGGTGATGTGTGCGACTTTGTTGTGCTGGATACTGAATTTTTAAATATAAAGCTGAGTGATAAGTTTTCGCTTGAAACAGCGCTGATCGTCGGCAATGTTGAAAGCGTTGACGAAAAAAACTTTCAAAGGTTCAAAAACGCGGTTCTGCCATATTCGTTAAACGGGAGCGTGAACAAGGAAAACGGAAACATTATTTTCTATTCAATAGATGATAATGAGGCTGATCTGATAGCGAAAAATATCAACCTGCAGGAGGACAGAACAGTTTTTGAACTTCTCGGAACAGGAGTTATCGGCCGCGCGAGGTTTTCAAAGGCAAGCGGATTTTCGGTTGAGCTTGTTCTTGCCGTGTCATCTGCGCTTATAGCCATGGGGGTACCCCTTGCCTCGGTTCTCGGTGTAATAAATCAGCTTTGACGTATTGATACAGAGAAAAGCAAAATTTTGAAGGGTGGAATAATAATGATAGGAATGTGGACCGTTATTTCTGCGGTGGCGGCTTTTGGAATATCGGCTGTCATGGGCATCTGGCTGGTTCCGTTTCTCAGGAAGGTGCATTTTGGTTCCACGATACTTGATATAGGCCCCAAATGGCATCAAAGCAAGCAGGGTACTCCCTTGATGGGCGGATTTATGTTTATTGCCGGAACAATAATTTCAACGACCGCCTGCGTCCTGTTGTATTATTCGTTTTCAGGCAGCGGCGACGTACCTGCCGAAACTCAGCTTGCTTCAATAAAAATATTCGCGGGACTTATAATGGCCGCGTCCTTTGGCGCGATAGGGTTTATTGACGATTATATTAAGGCTGTAAAAAAGCGCAACCTCGGGCTGAAGGCAAGTCAAAAGCTCCTGCTTCAATTTATAGTAGCTATAGCATATCTTCTTTCCATATATCTTAGCGGAGGCACAAGCGTGACTTTTATACCGTTTTTCGGTATGGTTGACATAGGGATTTTCTATTGGCCGCTTGCGGCTATACTTATCGTCGGAATGGTAAACGCTGTTAACCTCACGGACGGGATTGACGGCCTTTGCGGTTCGGTAACGTTTTTCGCGGCGATTTTCTGCATGATCATATCGAGTTTCTGCGGATATATTGGTATAAGTATTTTTTCCGCCGCCGCCGCGGGCGGGTGTCTTGGCTTTTTACTTTGGAATTTTTACCCTGCAAAGGTGTTCATGGGCGATACAGGCTCGTTGTTTTTGGGCGGCGTGCTCTGCGCTCTGACCTTTGGCATGGATATGCCTATACTGCTCATTCCTATTGGAATAGTGTATATTATAGAGATGTTTTCCGACATTTTTCAGGTACTGTATTTCAAGACGACTCACGGAAAGCGTCTGCTCAAGATGGCCCCGATACACCACCATTTTGAAATGTGCGGCTGGTCGGAGGTAAAAATCGTAATTGTGTTTTCCTTTGTATCTATTTTAGGCGGAATAGGTGCATTTGTTCTTTCTCAATGCAGGTGATGCCGACAAAATAAAGCTCTGATTTATGAAAGGAAGTGCTTTTTTGCCAAATCAAAATTCAAATGTGCGTGCGAACGATAGAGAATACGGCGATATTATAGCTGAACCAAAACCGCGTGCTTCTCATCCCAAAAAGGTAAAGAAGAAACTCAAGGCGTTTTCGGTTCGTCTTGGTCTTGATATGCCGTTTCTTTTTCTTGTCATAGCACTTCTTTTTATAGGTCTTGTAATGATGTTTTCCGCAAGCTACCCTGCCGCGTATTTCAATGAGGGCGACAGCTACTATTATCTTGTTAAGCAGGCTATCTTCGCAGGTGTAGGCATAATATTTATGTTTTTCCTTTCATACTTCGATTATCACCACCTGCACAAGCTTGCGTTTCCGATACTGATTCTGTCATTTATACTGTTGACGGTGGTTTTGTTTATACCGTCGTCGACGGGAGTTCACAGATGGCTCCCGCTCGGCATTTTCAGTATACAGGCGTCGGAAATATCTAAGCTTGCGATAATTATATTTTTCGCTCACTGGGGCTCGGTACATATAAATGAGATGGGAACATTCAAGGTCGGCGTTCTGCCGGGAATAATCATTCTCAGCATAACGATCGGTCTTATGATTCTTGAGCCGCATTATTCGGGCATAGTAATTATTTTCGCGCTCGCTGTGATTATGATGTACCTCAGCGGAGTAAAGATCCGCTGGTTTGTCGCAGCGGGAGGCATTATCTTAGGTATTGTTCTTGTCCTTATAGCCACGGACAATCTTGGATATGCTATTGACAGAATCGGAGGCTGGGGTCATGCTCTTGATTATGTCAACGAACAGCAGTGGAATGAAACATATCAAACGAGAAATTCGTTGTATGCCATCGGTTCGGGCGGCTTTTGGGGCTTAGGTCTCGGACAGTCAAGGCAAAAGCACCTGTATCTGCCTGCTGCTCAGAATGACTTTGTTTTCGCTGTCGTCTGTGAGGAGCTTGGCTTTATAGGAGCATTGATTATTTTACTTATTTTCGCGCTCCTCGTATGGAGAGGTATTACCATCTCTATGCGCGCTAAGGATAGGTTCGGCTCGCTTCTGGGTATAGGATTTACGGCGCAGATAGGGCTTCAGGTTGTTCTGAACATAATGGTTATAACAGATATGCTTCCGAACACAGGCATCAGCCTGCCGTTCTTCAGCTACGGCGGTTCGTCATTGATAATGCTTTTAGCGCAGATGGGTATAGTACTCTCGATCTCAAGAACCGCCAACATAGAAAAAACATAGCGGATCAGCCCCGGTATAATTTGTGTAAAATGTATCCCGCCGGGCTCCGTCCCGTTGGGCTCCGTCCCGCCGGGCTCCGTCCCGTTGGGCTCCGTCCCGCCGGGCTCCTGTCTTATGCGGGAGCAGATTCTAACGAGGCAAGCTCTTAATTAAATATGATATTTCGCTTTATTAGCGGTTTGCGGGCGGAGATGTTCCGCCGCTTACCTGATTTTTAGGAGTGGTGAAGCTTGAAAATAGTTTTTGCGGGCGGAGGTACTGCCGGACATATCAATCCCGCGCTCGCTATCGCGGGATATGTAAAGAGCCGTCAGCCCGACGCGGAAATTCTCTATATCGGAAACAGGGGCGGCATGGAGGAAAGGCTTGTCCCGCAGGCGGGTTATGACTTTAAATCAATTTCGATTCAAGGCTTTTCAAGGAAACTGAATCCCGCCGGAATCAAGAAAAATATTGTAACCGTTAAAAAGGCTGTTACCGCGAGCAGGGAAGCGAAGGTTATCCTTGCCGAGTTTCAGCCCGATATTTGTGTGGGGACGGGCGGATATGTAAGCGGCCCCGTGATAAGAACCGCCGCAAAGATGGGCATACCGACTGTAATACATGAGCAGAACGCTTTTCCCGGCGTCACGACAAAAATGCTTTCAAAGCACGTTGACCGTGTTATGCTTGCCGTTCCGAGCGCGAGGGAGTATCTCAAAAAGGGTTGTGCTGTTGTCACTACGGGCAATCCCGTCAGAGGAGAGATACTTACGGCGGACAGGGAAAAAGCCCGGCGGGAGCTTGGTCTTGACAGCCGGCCTGTAATTCTCTCGTTCGGGGGCAGCCTCGGCGCGAGGATCATAAACGAATCCCTTGCCGAAATAATAGCGAGAAGCGCAAATGACGGCAGGTATCAGCATATTCACGCTTACGGTCAATACGGAGGCTGGTTTCCCGACCTTTTGAAAGAAAAGGGCGTGGATCTCGACAAGGCATCAAACCTTGACATAAGGGAATATATTAACAATATGCCTACCTGTCTTGCGGCGGCGGATCTCGTCATAGCGAGAGCGGGCGCGATAACACTGAGCGAGATTCAGGCTCAGGGCAAGCCGTCAATATTGATCCCTTCGCCCAATGTCGCGGAGAATCATCAGTATCACAATGCCATGGCGCTTGCGAAGAAGAATGCCGCGGTAGTTATAGAGGAGAGTGAGCTCACGCCGGAGAGGCTTACGTCAGAAATCGATAAGCTCGCCTCAGACAGCAAACGCCTTGCGGAATTTGCCGGAAACGCGAAAGCAATGGCTATAACCGACGCCGCGAAAAGGATATATTCTGTCATTGTAGAGGTGCTTTCGACGGCAAGGGTCGGGAAAAATAAAGCTTAATAATGTAATTTTATATGATATTTTTGCTGAAATGTGCGCTGAACAGTCACTTCAAATCAATTATCCACATAGTATATAGTTGTAAAGCTATTTCTTATGAAAAGGGTGTTGATTGTGAAAAAGCTGGTTATAGACGGCGGTATCCCGCTTGACGGCTGCGTTAAGCTGCAGGGAGCCAAGAACAGCGCTCTGCCGATACTTGCGGCGACCATTCTCTGCGAGGGCGAATGCTGTATCGATAACTGCCCGCGCCTTTCGGACTGCGACGCCTCGATGGATATTATAAGGTATCTCGGCCGCAGTGTCCGACGTGAGGATAACTGCGTTATAATCGGCGAGGGCGGCATATCAAGGTATGATATTCCCGAGAGTCTTATGCGTGAAATGCGTTCGTCGATAATTTTCCTCGGGGCGCTGATCGCTAAAACGGGGCGGGCGTCCGTTTCGCTGCCCGGCGGCTGTGAGATTGGACCGCGCCCGATAGATCTCCATATTTCCGCGTTCAGACAGATGGGTGTGACCATTTCGGAAAATCATGGCTTGATTGATTGCACTGTTCGTGGTAAACTGAAAGGGACAATGATCTCGCTTCCGTTTCCGAGTGTCGGCGCGACCGAGAATATAATTCTCGCCGCGGTAACCGCTCAAGGAACGACAGTTATAACAAACGCCGCGCGTGAGCCTGAAATAACAGATCTCGTGAATTTTCTCACGGACTGCGGTGCGAAAATTCGAGGAGCGGGGGAGAGCACGATCACAATAGAGGGCGTCGAACGCCTTGACGGTACATATCACAGAATAATACCCGACAGGATCGAGGCTGTAACATATATGTCTGCCATAGCTGTTTCAGGCGGTTCGGCGGAATTATCGGGAGCTGTTCCCGAGCATCTGCGCGCGGTCACTCCCGTTTTTGAGAGAATGGGCTGCAGCATAGACGCGCGCGACAGTGTCATTTCTATAGCCGCGCCGGAGCGTCTTGAGTCAGCGGACTACATAAGGACTATGCCTTATCCCGGTTTCCCGACGGACGCTCAGGCGATAGTTATGGCGGCGGCGTCTGTCTGCAGAGGAACGAGCATATTTGTCGAAACTGTTTTTTCGGGGAGATACAGACACGTTGACGAACTCCGGCGTATGGGCGCGAATATTAAGATAGAGGACAGAGTTGCTGTTGTTGAAGGCGTGAACAGCTTGTCGGGCGCGAGCGTGGATTCTACAGACCTGCGCGGAGGGGCGGCGCTTATTGTAGCGGCTCTCGCGGCGGAGGGCAGGACGGAGATATCGTCCATACATCATATCGACAGAGGGTATGAAGACATTGAGGGCAAACTGTCGTCAATGGGTGCAAAAATAAAAAGAGTTTAATGTCGGCAGTGAAAGGAATGAATCAAAGCATGGACGAAAAAAAAGCGAATGATAAATCTTTTGAGCGCGAAAAGCAGCAAAAGAAAAGCACCGCTCATAATGATTCCACTCCTTCTATGAGCTACCGGGAGATCCGCACGAGGTCGGAAAGTGAACAAAGAATGAGGAAACCGTCAAACGGGAGCCAAAGACCTAAAAAAAACCCCCGGCAGGACACAGATGAAAAAAGCCCAAAAGCACAGCAGAAAAAAAGTGTGAACGGTCAGCCGTCGGGAAAATCCGAGGAGGGTAAAAAACAAAACAGTCAGCAGCCCGTACGGAAGAAATCTCCTGACGGAAATAAGCCGCGTCAGGGTCAAAACAATAATCATAATAAACCGCATAATGAGCATAATATTTCAGAAAAGAAAAAGCAAATCCATGAGCCGGCGAAGGGGAAAAACGGCGTAACGTCCGTACAAAATGATGTAAAACAAACAGATGATAATACCCCGAAAAAAGAAAGCGGATCACAATTTGAAGCGTTCGCTGTGCCTGAGGCAGATGAAAGCCCCCAAAAGGAAAAGGCGAAAAAGCCCGCAAAGCCTTTTTCCGCAAAAAAAAGGAGGAGAAAAATTTTTGCGCTGTACAGCTCTATGGTTTTGATTATTTTGCTTATAGCGGCTGTTCTCTGCCTGACGGTGTTCTTTAAGATAGATTCCATATCGGTTGAGGGAAAAACGCGTTATTCAAGCAACGAAATAGCTGACGCCAGCGGTATCACGATAGGGACGAATATGCTTCTGTGCGATACCGATTCGGGCATAGACGTTATTAAAAAGAAGTTTCCCTATATCGAAAATGTGAGCATAAGGAAAAACCCGTTTAATTCGGTAACGATCTTTGTCGAGGAGGCCAAACCGACAACAGCTATAGAAACAAACGGAAAGTTTTATATTTTGAGTGAAAGCGGTAAGATTATAGAAATACTTGATACCAATAAATATAAGGTGCCGCTAATTAAAGGCGCGGAGCTGAAAAAGACGGAACTTTCCGCGATGATAGAGTATAAGCTTCAGGGCATGAATGATATTATCAACTATATTACCGAAACGCTCAAAAACAACGAGATAAAAAATGTTTCAACTATAGATGTGACGAATCCGTCAAACATAAAGCTAAGCTATGACAAGCGGCTTACTATAATTATCGGTATGCCTGAAAATATTGATTATAAGATTAAGACAGCAAAGATCCTTATCGAGGAAAAGCTTGAAAATGACAGCAAGGGTACTGTCGATGTTTCTATGTGCGCCGAGGGAGGAAAATATTCCTACTACGATCCTTCGGGCGCCCCGGAAGACTGACGGCAGATATGGCGATTCAGCTTGCTGTAGTTGTAAAATTATCGCTTAACATAGTGGAAATATACAAAAATGATGCGTCTAAAAATATATCATTCACAAAGATATATAAAATAACGTAATTATATTGAAATTTTTTTAAAATGGTGGTAAATTATATATTAGATTGTTGAGCGAAAATCGTCGCAGAGAAATATATGATGTCGAATGGGGAGGAACATAAAAATGCCTTACGAGTTTGAAGAAGAAATGAACAATGTAGTGCATATAAAGGTCATTGGTGTCGGCGGCGGCGGCGGAAACGCTGTTGACCGCATGGTCAACGACGGCGTAAGCTGTGTTGAGTTTATTACCATCAATACAGATCATCAGGCGCTCGGCCGCTCAAAGGCAACACAAAAGATCCAAATAGGTGAAAAGATTACTCACGGCAAGGGCGCGGGCTCCATGCCCGCTGTCGGTCAAAAGGCGGCTGAGGAGAGCAGAGATGAGATTGCGGACGCTCTCAAAGATACAGATATGGTATTCATTACCGCCGGAATGGGCGGCGGTACAGGCACAGGCGCCGCTCCTGTAGTAGCTGAGGTCGCGAGAGAACTCGGCATTCTCACTATCGGTATCGTCACAAAGCCGTTCCAGTTTGAGGGCAAGCGCAGAATGATTCAGGCTGAGCAGGGTATAGCCGCTCTCAGAGAGCAGGTTGATTCTCTCGTTGTTATCCCTAACGAAAGACTTAAATATGTGAGCGAGGAGGCCATCACTCTGCAGAATGCTTTTGCGGCCGCCGATGATGTTCTCCGTCAGGGCGTACAGAGTATTTCCGATCTTATTCTTCTTCCCGGTATCGTCAACCTTGACTTTGCGGACGTTACGGCAGTAATGAAGGACGCGGGCTATGCCCATATGGGCGTCGGCAGAGCATCCGGCAAGGATAAGGCGAAAGTGGCGGCTACTAACGCTATCTCAAGTCCGCTCCTTGAAACTGCTATCGACGGCGCCAAGGGTGTTATCATAAACATCACATCTTCTCCGGATATAGGACTTGACGAGATACAGACCGCCTCCTCTATGATATCCGAACAGGCTGACGAGGACGCGAACATCATATGGGGCGCGGCGTTCAGCGACGATATGGAGGACGAGATCAGCGTTACTGTTATCGCTACCGGTTTCCCGACGACGGAGGATTATAATGTAAGGCCCACGGGTACAGCTCCCGTAAGCAGCAAGGCTCCGTATCAGCTCGGTGCGACGCCGGGTGATCCGAGACAAAAGACGGCGGAGTCCGTACAACCCGACAATCCCGCGCAGCAAAACTTTAATCAGACCAAGACGCAAAGACCTTCTCAGACTGCGGCGTCTGCACAGCAGGAAAAACCGCAAAAACAACAGAACGCCTCTCAGCAGTCAGATGCAATTCCCAATGATGACGACGATTCATTCTACGATATAATGTCAATATTCAACAGGTAATTTATTAATATAAAATAAAAGCCGACGAAAGCTGATTTCGTCGGCTTTTGTGATTTTATGGCAACATTTTCGGCAGACCCGAAAATGTAAATATGAAATGATTATGCCGGTAATTCCCTTTGACAAATTTTAATGAATTTCAGGGATTTAATTGCTTTTCCGGGATTTTTGCGTTCCGGTTGATTTTAAGATTTATTTGAGGATTTTTCTGTTCTCGGTGAATAATTTATTTGATTATTAAAATCAATTCTCAAAAGTTAATTATTTCAGTGATTTTATCGGTGTATTTTGTATGCTGAAATTTTAATAAAACAATGTTTTATCACTGTAAAATGAATTAATTTCAGAAAAAATTATTTAAAAGCGGACGGCCCAAAGTTGCAAAATTGATCCGTGGCCATACAATGACTTGACTTTTCGGGAAATTTTGTGTATACTTATGGCATTATATATAACAGATATTATGACGGGAAGAAGTAGTGCGAAACGCTTTCAGTCAGAGAATCGGCGGTTGGTGAGAGCCGTGTGAAACAGCGCATGAAATACATCTCCGAGTATCCCCTGTGAAAGCCTTCCTTAATATATGGCAGACCGTGTAGCCGGGGACGTTTGGCACACGTTATGGTGCAACGGCTTTGCCGTAAGACCGTTTGATTATTCAAACGGTGAATGAGGTGGTACCGCGGTAATTCGCCCTCTGCGTCTGCAGGGGGCTTTATTTTTTAAGATGAAAGGAAAGGAAAAGTATGGGAGTATACGAGGATCTTCAGGAGCGCGGACTTATCGCGCAGACAACTGACGGGGAAGAAATAAGACGACTTGTCAATAGCGGCAAGGCGGTGTTCTATATAGGTTTTGACCCGACTGCCGACAGCCTTCATGCCGGTCACTTTATGGCGCTTTGCCTGATGAAAAGACTGCAGATGGCGGGCAACAAGCCTATTGCGCTTATTGGCGGCGGTACCGCGATGATAGGCGACCCGACGGGCAAAACCGATATGAGAAAGATGATGACAAAGGAAACTATCGAGCATAACTGCGAATGTTTTAAAAAGCAGATGAGCCGTTTTATCGAGTTTGGTGAGGATAAGGCTGTAATGGTAAACAATGCCGACTGGCTCCTCGGCCTCAATTATATTGAGTTTTTGAGAGAAGTCGGCTCGCATTTCAGCGTGAACCGTATGCTTGCGGCGGAATGCTACAAGCAGCGTATGGAGCGCGGGCTCAGTTTCTTAGAATTTAACTATATGATAATGCAGAGCTATGACTTCTACACGCTGTTTCAGAAATACGGCTGCAATCTTCAATTTGGCGGAGACGACCAGTGGAGCAATATGCTCGGCGGTACGGAGCTTATCCGCAGAAAGCTCGGCAAGGACTCACACGTTATGACTATAAAGCTGCTTCTCAACTCCGAGGGCAGAAAAATGGGAAAGACAGAGAAAGGCGCGGTGTGGCTTGACCCCGACAAGACAAGCCCATATGACTTTTTCCAGTATTGGAGAAACGTGAGCGACGCCGATGTTATCAAATGCCTTAAAATGCTGACATTCCTGCCCTTAGAGGAGATCAGGGAGCTCGAAAGGCTTGAGGGACAGGAACTGAACAAAGCAAAGGAGATACTCGCGTTTGAGGTTACTAAGCTGATCCACGGCGAGGAAGAGGCGAAAAAGGCTCTTGAGGGCGCGCGGGCGCTTTTCGCAAGCGGAAGCGGCACCGATAATATGCCTCGGACTGAAATTTCAGACGGTGATTTCGGCAACGGCGCACTCGGAATTCTCGATTTGCTTGTCAAGTCCGGTGTAGTCCCGTCAAAAGCGGAGGGCAGACGTGTTGTGACACAGGGCGGACTTTCGATAGACGGCGAAAAGATAACAGACCCGGATTATGCGGTAAAGCCCGGGGATTTTGACAAGGGCTATATCGTCATAAAAAAAGGCAAAAAGGTATTTCATAAAATAATTCTTAAATGAGGAAACTTTGATATGGAAAATAATAGCGAGATGAATAAAATCTCACACAGACGCAAGGAACGCGAGGAAGCGTTTTTACTGGTCTTTGAGCGTATGTTCAAGGACGATGAGGCTGAAGAGGTTTTCGAGAGCGCTGTTGATGCCCGCGACGCCGAGATAAGCAGATTTACAAAGCTCCTTGTAAACGGCGTTTACGATAATCTTGAGGCTATTGACACGGAAATCGAAAAAAATCTGAGGTCATGGAAGAAAAACCGAATCCCGCGCGTTGTTCTGACGCTTCTCAGAATTGCCGTATATGAAATTCTGTTTATGAGCGATATTCCGACAAGCGTTTCCATAAGCGAATCCGTACAGCTTTGTAAAAAGTACGCAGGCGATAAGGATTCTTCGTTTTTAAACGGGGTTCTCGGCAGTGTCGCGCGTTCGCATGATAAAAAGAACGGTGAGGAATAAATGGTTACTCTCGGTATAGATACGAGCAACTATACGACCTCGGTTTCGCTGTATGACGGAGAGAGGATAATCAGGAACTCAAAAAAGCTTTTGCCCGTAAAGGACGGCGCTCGGGGTCTGCGTCAAAGCGACGCTGTATTTCACCATACTAATCAGCTCGCTGATGTTTTTGATGACGCGACAGAAGGTTTTAATGGCAGGATCGGCGCAATAGCCGTTTCCTCAAGGCCGCGTGACGTTGACGGCTCATATATGCCGTGCTTTACGGTGGGAGTTAATGCCGCTAGACTGCTGTCGTCCGCGCTTTCTGTTCCGCTCTATACTGTTTCGCATCAGGCGGGGCATATAGCCGCCGCGCTTTATTCCGCGGGGAAATTGAACCTGACAGACGGCAGGTTTATAGCATTTCATGTTTCAGGCGGTACGACGGAGGCTCTGCTTGTCGAAAAAGGCTCTGAGTATCCGTTTGACATTAGTATAATAGCTAAGACGCTCGACCTTAACGCGGGTCAGCTTGTTGACAGAGTCGGCGTAATGCTCGGACTTCATTTTCCGTGCGGAGCGGAGCTTGAAAGGCTGGCTCTTAAATACGGCGGAACCGTGACGGCGAGAGCGGCGCTGAAAGGCGCCGATTGCTGCCTCTCGGGCGTGGAGAATATTTGCGCCCGTATGATTGCTGACGGCGAGCCGCCCGAAAAGGTCGCTTATGCCTGTATTATGAATATAAGGCAGACGCTCGACGGCATGTGCGCTGTCCTAACGGGAAAATACGGCAGTTTGCCGCTTGTGTTTGCGGGAGGCGTTATGTCGAACTCGCTTATTCGCAAATACTTTGTGGCAAAATACGGAGCGTATTTTGCCGAACCGGAATATTCGGGTGATAATGCCGCAGGAGTGGCGATACTTGCGAATCTGCTCAGCAAAAAGGGGGAAGTCTAATGGCGGGAGTTTCCGTTATAACCGTTTCTCAACTCAACTTTTATATAAAGTCACTGCTCGATGAAAATACCGTTTTGCACGAGGTATATATATCCGGCGAGATCTCAAACCTTACCGATCACTATCGTTCGGGGCATATTTACCTTTCGCTGAAGGACGACAAGGCTGTCGTGCGGGCTGTCATGTTTGCGAATAACGCAAAAGGACTGCGCTTTAAACCCGAGGAAGGTATGAAGGTCATAGCCCGCGGAAGAGTTTCCGTTTATGAGGCGACAGGGCAGTATCAGCTTTATATCGAGGATATGCAGCCGGACGGCATAGGCGCACTCAACCTTGCCTATGAGCAGCTTAAACAAAGGCTTTCTGCGGAGGGACTGTTCAGCGACGAAAGGAAAAAGCCGATCCCGCAGTTTCCGGACAGGATAGGAGTTATAACCTCTCCGACGGGAGCGGCTTATAAGGATATACAAAACATATTGGGCAGACGGTATCCGATAGCCGAAGTTGTATTCTGTCCTGTGCTTGTACAGGGGGAAGCAGCGCCCGGACAGTTAATTGACGCTGTGCGGAGATTTAACGGGGCGAATGCCGCCGATGTTATAATTATCGGCAGAGGAGGAGGCTCCATAGAGGATTTATGGGCGTTTAATGACGAGGGACTTGCGCGAGAGATTGCCGCTTCGGATATTCCCGTTATTTCTGCCGTAGGGCACGAAACGGATTTTACAATATGCGACTTTGTTTCCGACCTGCGCGCGCCTACACCGTCCGCCGCCGCGGAGCTTGCGACGCCGAATTCTTCCGAGCTTTTGGCGTATTTTAGGAGCGTAAGCTCCTCTCTGCCGTCAATAATGCAAAGCCGGATAGATTTATACCATCAGGAGCTTGACAGGCTGACCTCCTCGAAAATTCTGTCAGCACCGACAGAATACATTAACGCACGCAAGGGCAAACTTGCCGTACTTTATGCAAATATTACGAGAGCCTTTAAAGATATTGTTTCAAAAAAGAGTTACAGTCTTGCGGCTCTCGCGTCAAATCTTGAGGAGCTGAGCCCGTTGTCAGTATTGTCGAGGGGATATTGCATAGCCGAAAACAAAAACGGAATTGTAAAAAGCGCCGCCTCGCTGAAAAAGGGCGAAAGCGTCGATGTGGTATTTAAGGACGGAAAAGCATTGTGTGAGGTAAAGGCGGTTTCCACAGAGGAATGCGCCGGGGACGAACGAAAGGATTGATATATAATGAAAAAAGCGTCATTTGAAGAAAATATAGCAAAGCTGCGTGAAATCGTTGAAAAACTTGAGAGCGGAAAGACAAGTCTTGAGGAGTCGATGAAGCTGTTTGAGGAGGGTACCAAGCTGTCAGCTTCATGCTATGAAACGCTTAAAAAGGCTGAGCTTAAAATAACGGAGCTTTCCGAGATTGAAGAGGAGAGGGAAAACGATGATGAATGAATATTCCGATATGATAGAGAACGCGCTTTCAGAGTTCCTTGCGAGGGACAGGGATATTCGCGGACTTGTCGAGTCGATGGAATACAGCCTTATGGCGGGCGGCAAGAGGGTGCGTCCCAAGCTGACGCTTGAGTTCTGCCGCGCCTGCAAAGGCGAGCCCGGGAACGCGCTTGCCTTTGCTTGTGCCGTAGAGATGATCCATACCTATTCTCTCATACATGACGATCTCCCCTGTATGGATAATGACGATATGCGCCGTGGAAAGCCCTCGAACCACTGTGCGTTCGGCGAGGATACCGCTCTGCTGGCGGGCGACGCGCTCCTGACGCTTGCGTTTGAAACGGTGCTGTCGGAACGGGCTGTGCGCGCGACGTCACCTGATTCCGCCGCGAGGGCGGGCAGACTTCTTGCGAATTTCGCGGGCGCTCAGGGAATGGTCGGAGGTCAGTTTATCGACTTGAGCATAGAAGGGAAAAAAGTTGAATCCGATATTCTTGAGAAAATGTACGGAAAGAAAACGGGCGCGCTGCTGCAGGCGTCGTGTATGCTCGGATGTATCGCCGCGAATGCGGACGAGGAAAAAATAAGAGCCGCTGAAATCTTCGGCGGGAAAATAGGTCTTGTTTTTCAAATAATAGACGATGTACTCGACGTGGTTTCTACGACGGAGATTCTCGGAAAGCCCGTTTTAAGTGACGAGCAGAACGAAAAAACGACATTCATGTCACTGTACGGCGAGAAGAAATGCAGGGAAATCGCCGCCGCGCTCACGGACGAAGCTTTGACGGCCCTCGATGTCTTTGAGGCGGACAGGTCGGCAAGTCTCAGGGATTTTGCCGTTGAGCTTTTAAACCGTAAAAAATAACAGACAGGGGTGTGTCAATTAAGGGACGCACCCCGTTTTTTTGCCCGCTTGCGAATAAATATCCCGCCGGTAAGACTCACATTTTTATTTAAGATTCATTGTATTTTCATGCGTTTTATGATACTATTGTATATAACTGAGGAGGTTGTCACGCCGCGATTTATGCGCTCGATAACGGGGCAATAGCCATATTGAATGGAGAGTATCACTGTAATTTTGATTAAATAAGGATATAGCTGTCAAGCTGTGAAAGGGAAAGTTTGTCAGCGGATTGAAAGCGGCTTTTATTGTGGCGTACCTTGTCGCCGGAGGGAGAGATTTTTTTGCGGAAAAACAAATTACTGGTTGATAAGGTAAAAGAATCATTAAAGTCTGTTTTGCCGATCACACTTATCGTTTTGCTGATAACCTTTACAATAGCGCCTGTTTCTTCGGATATTCTGCTTGGATTTGCTGTAGGCGCTGTAATGCTGGTTGTCGGTATGGGGCTTTTTACGCTCGGCGCCGATCTGTCTATGACAATGATAGGCGAACGTATCGGCGCGCACATGACGAAATCACGAAAGCTGACAGTCATAGTCATAGTATCGTTTATTATCGGAATCATCATAACAGTTGCCGAACCTGACTTGCAGGTTCTCGCCGAACAGGTTCCGGGAGTTCCGAATTTGACGCTTATTATTTCGGTAGCGTTGGGTGTAGGACTTTTCCTCGTAATGGCGCTGCTGAGGATAGTTTTCAAGATCCCGCTTACGATACTGCTTATTGCGCTTTACGTTATAGTTTTTGTTCTGACGCTTTTTGTGCCGCGGGATTTTCTCGCCGTTGCCTTTGACTCCGGAGGCGTAACGACGGGGCCTATGACTGTTCCGTTTATTATGGCGCTCGGTGTAGGCGTGTCGTCTATCCGTAATGATAAGGACGCAAACAAGGACAGCTTTGGCCTGGTAGCGCTTTGCTCCATTGGACCGATACTGGCTGTGCTGATACTCGGAATGGTCTACAAACCCGGCAGCGGCGCATACGCCTCAGAAATTTCGTCCGTCATGAGCGGCAATTCACGAGAGATAATCTGCGTTTTTCTGGATAATCTTCCGAAGTACTTTATGGAGGTTGCAATTTCACTTTTTCCTATCCTTGTGTTTTTTATTATATATAATCTTGCTGTATTAAAACTTCCTAAGAGTGAGCTTATAAAAATTTTAATAGGGCTTGTATATACTTACTTGGGACTTGTGCTTTTCCTGACGGGCGTAAACGTCGGATTTATGCCATTGGGCAGTTATCTCGGAGAGGCTGTCGGAAAGCTGCCGTATAAATGGATACTTGTGCCGCTGAGTATGATAATAGGGTATTTTATAGTAGCGGCGGAGCCTGCTGTTCATGTTCTCAACAAGCAGGTCGAGGAGATAACTGACGGTGCTATTTCACCGAAGTCTATGGGCAGGTGCCTTTCTGTCGGCGTTTCCGTATCTCTCGGCTTAGCTATGATAAGAGTTCTTACGGGAATATCAATTATGTGGTTTATAGTCCCGGGATATGCGCTCGCAATCATTCTGTCGTTTCTTGTGCCGAAGATATTCACCTCTATAGCTTTCGACTCGGGCGGAGTTGCTTCGGGACCGATGACGGCGACATTTCTGCTGCCGTTTGCGATGGGTGCGTGCACGGCGGTCGGCGGAAATATAGCAAACGACGCTTTCGGCGTTGTTGCGATGGTAGCGATGACTCCGCTTATTACAATACAGATCATGGGTCTGTACTATAAGCTCAAGCAGAAAGCCGCCCCCAAAGAAACAAATGTTGAGGAAACAGCCGGGGACGATGAAATTATTGAACTTGAATAGATATGATCGTGAAGCGAAAAGGGTGACAATATGAATGAATTGGCATTTTTGACCGTGATAGTTGACAGAGGAAAGGGCACTCATGTTGAAAATATTTTCAAGGAGAAAAATATATCTTTCGCTCTGTTTGCACACGGCAGAGGTACCGCGAGCGACGATATAAGAAAATACCTCGGTTTGGCGGAGCCCGAAAAGGATATTCTTTTATCGGTTCTGCCGTATGAAAAGCTGAAAGCGGCAATGAAAACTCTTATGGCAAAAATGGATCTTGATATACCGGGCAACGGGATAGCATTCGCGATTCCCGTAGCAAGCGTTGGCGGAGCCGGTACGCTGAGGTATCTGAGTGGTGACGACAATATTAAAATAGATAATATTAAGGAGAACAGATCAAAAATGAACGCTGAACACAGTCATGAACTTATTATAGCAATTACAAACAGAGGATATGTCGATGCAGTTATGGACGCCGCACGAGGTGTTAATGCGAGAGGCGGCACCGCGATTCATGCGAGAGGTACGGAAAAGAAGCAGGAGGAAAAATTCTTTGGCGTGTCTATTGCCGAGGAAAAGGACATGGTCTTTATCGTTTCCGATATTGCAACTAAAAATGATATCATGAAGGCGATTATGGCGAATGCCGGAATGAAAACCGAAGCAAGGAGCATAGTTTTCAGTCTGCCGATAAGCGACGTAATGGGACTCAGGAGCGAATTTGAGAATTTTTCCGAAGCTGATGATTGATGCGGAATTATTTCATGAATCGCGGCCTGCGTTTACGGTTCATACTATTGCCCGATATTATGACAGATGAGAGGGTGATTATACGGTTTACTTTACAAGCGATTTGCATTTCGGTCATGCGAATATCATCGGGCATTGCGACCGCCCGTTTGACAGCGTCGATGAAATGGATAATGCCCTGATAAGAAACTGGAACAGCCGTGTCGGAGAAAATGATACTGTATATATAGTCGGGGATATGTTTTTTTACTCATCAAGCCGTATTGACTCAATACTTCAGGAGCTCAAGGGCAGAAAGCATCTCATTACAGGCAACCACGACAAGCAGTGGATTAAGAAAACGGACATGAACCGATACTTTGAGAGCGTCACGCCTATGCTGGAGCTTAAAGACAACCACCGCAGGTTTACGCTGTGCCACTATCCTATGATGACGTGGAACAACGCCGGCAACGGAGCGTTCCTTATTTACGGTCATATACATAACAATACAAAGGATTTTTACTGGACACTGCTCAAATCAATGGATAACGCCCTTAACGCGGGCGTTGACATAAACGGCTTTTCTCCTGTTACATTTGACGAGCTTGTCGAAAATAACCGTATATTTAAGGAAAGTGTGCAGCGGACAAACAGCTTTTAAAATCTTCGGCAATATGATATACTGTATATGCTAAAAGAAATTCAGGTGATATAAATGAAATTTTATTGTGAGCTGAAAAAAGTCGTTGACGACTCATATGACATAGAGATCGGACACAAGCTTTCAGATACTCTTATCAGTGATATTAAGAACGGCTTGGCGGGAAGTATAAAAAAGTTTGCCGTTATTACAGACTCAACAGTTGAAACCTTATGTGCGGCGGATATACTTGACAAGCTGACCGCGGCGGGATATAAGGCTGATATGTTTGTCATACCTGCCGGAGAAAAGTCAAAGACAAGACAGATGAAGGAGTTTGTCGAGGATTCGATGCTTGAGAAAGGTTACCGGCGTGACTGTTGTGTGATAGCCGTCGGCGGCGGCGTCGTAACGGACTTGGCGGGCTTCACGGCGGGGACATTCGGACGCGGCGTGCCGTTTATCAATTACGCGACGACGCTTCTGTCCGCGGCTGACGCGTCTATCGGAGGAAAAACCGCTGTTGATACTCCGCTTGCGACCAATCTTATCGGCATATTTAATCAGCCGAAAAAGGTTTATATCGATATTGACACATGGAAGACGCTCCCGAAAAGACAGCTCTCAAGCGGACTGTCCGAAACGATAAAGCACGCCTGCTTGGGCGACGCGGAGATGTTTGACTATCTCGAAAAAAACATAGAAAAAATATTTGCGATTGATACAGAGGCTTGTGAGTATATAGCGCAGAGAAACTGCCGTGTGAAATATAACGTCGTTATGAAGGACGAGCGCGAGAGCGGCTTGAGAGAAATTCTCAACCTCGGACATACTGTCGGCAGGGCGATAGAAACGGTATCCGAATACAGACTGCTTCACGGAGAGGCTCTCGCGATAGGAATGACAGCTCAGGTAAGGCTCGGCTGCAAGCTCGGCTTTATATCAAGCGAAAATATGAACCGCGTTATCGAGCTTTACAGGAGAGCGGGACTGCCCGTTGAGATACCCGAATATATAGACAAAAAATCTCTCGTAAAAAAGCTGTACACCGACAAAAAAGTTCGCGACGGCAAGCTGAGATTCGTTTTCCAAAAAGAAATCGGCGGCGTTATGCGCTTCGGTGAAAACGCATACGGGCTTGAGATTCCCGAGGAGAAAATAGCGGAGATCATTGAGGAAATGTGAACAATGCCTTATATACTGCACAGCTTTATTGAGGAAAGGAATGATTATATCCTTGGACGACTTTCAATACAATAAATTTTTAAGACAAATAGAAGTCTGGAACAAAAACGAAGAATTTGAAAAAATTATTGAAGCGTTGACCGAAATCTCCTCCGATCAGAGGGGATATGAGTTGAATATGATCCTGTCAGGCGCGTATGTGAATATGGAGAGATACGAGGAAGCGCTCGAGGTTTTAGATTCAGTCGCTGATGAGGGTGTCGGCGACCCCGAGTATTTTTTCAGCGTAGGGTATGCCCGTTATTATAACGGCAATTATGATGAGGCAGTCGAGGCTTTTGAGAAGTCGCTCGAGCTTGCGCCGTTTGACGTGGAAACTCTGCTGTTCCTCTGCTTTTGTACGAGTGAGAACGACCGTGAGGATTTGTTTGAGGAATATTCGCAAAGACTTGAAAAACTCGACAAAAGGCTGTATAACTCATATTTTAACTCTCAAGACACTATCAAGGAAAGCTATACGGACGAAGAGATAAGCTGTATAGAGCTTTTTTTGGGAAGCAGGCTCGGTGAATACAACAATGTTTTGCACGATGTTTCAGCAACCGATATTGCCTGTGACATTTTGCTGATTCCGCCTGATGACGATAGGGAATACTATATACTGGTTACTTGCGGTATGGGCGCGCATAAAATGAAAGTCCCCGAGCAGTTTCAGGATAAAGACCTTGAGAGAGCCGAACTGATACTTTGTCTGCCACCGGGCTGGCACGTCAAAAGCGCGAGTGAAAAATGGTCATGGCCGCTGAAGCTGATGAAATTGCTTGCTAATCTGCCTATAAACGATGACTCATGGCTTGCGTCGGGACATACCGTTACTAACGGAAAGCCGTACTTTGATAATACGCTGCTTTCGGGAGTGATACTTGCGGATTCTCCGCTGCTCGATGAGGAGGACGTCTGCGAGCTGCCAAACGGCGAAAGGATCAATTTCTATCAGATAATTCCATTGTATGAGGAGGAAATAAACTATAAGATCGAACACGGAGCGGAAGCGCTGTTTGAGCTTATGGGCGGGATAGATCCTGTTCTTGACATTAACCGTAAAAATTTTTGCGTAAAAAGCCGTAAAAAATATAAGATACCGAAATCGACAATGAAAAGGCTTATTATCTGTGACGGCGCGGCAGGGTGCTTCGCGACCGACAGAATCATTGTGGACGGCGCTAAGGTGGGCTTTATGTATCGTGAGAAGCCTCTCGATGAGCAGGACAGCGGCTGGCGGTTCATGGCGGGGGACGAAACTGAGGAATACATGAGCAATACAGATATGTCGGGAATATATCATTTAAATACAATATGCAACTATGACGAGGAGATTATTCCGCTGCTCGGCTCTCCCGCAGGCTCGTTCTTTGTCAGGAACGATAAAGGCGATTTTGTACCTTTTAAAAAACAGTAGGATTATTTGAAAAGAGGGTACGTCCGATGGATAACAGGGAAACATTAGACTTTGTTAAGAAAAAGCTGTTTACGGCTGTTGAAACACGAAAAAATCCGAAATATCTCGAAATCTATTTAAACGATGCGTCAGCTTTTATAAGTTATGAAAACGAAGTAAGGCTGCTCTGCATTGAGTTTTTAATAAGGATCGGCGACGTTGAACGCGCTGAAAAGCATATCCTTGACACGGACGCCGCAGAGTGCGGAAAGGAAATTGATATACTCCGTTCAATGCTGTTAAGCAGACAGGGCAGACGCAGAGAGGGGCGGGAGCTTCTCGACAGCGTAAGCTCCGGCGATTTTACGGGAAATTCGCTGAGGCTCTATGTATCGGCGTTTGAGGAGTACGGCGAGTTTGAAAAAGCCTTTGAAATTTTAAAAAGCAATATTGACGGATTTGAGGGCGATGAGTTTCTGCTGAGAATGCTTACGCGTCTGTATAATGAAATGATAATGAAAGCGGAGCTTTTTAATGAGCGTGAAAAGGCCGCAAAGCTGCGGGGGGAGCTTGAAATATACACGGATTTATTGGAAAAGCTCGGAGCGGATAATGATCAGCAGTAAACGCTTGTTTAAAAATAAATTTATTGTTACTGTTCTCGCGCTGCTTTGTACGGCTCTGTGGGGAACGGCGTTCGCCGCGATAAAGCAGGGGTACAAAATTTTTTCGATTCAAGATAATGACATTCCGTCTATGCTTGTTTTCGCGGGGATAAGATTTTTCGCGGCGGGGATTTTCGTCTATATCGCGCTGGTTATAATTAAGAAAAAGCCGATCGTTCCAAAGGGCGGAGAACTGTTGCGTATGTCGTTACTCGGGATAGTACAGACCGCGTTGCAATATATATTTCTCTATATCGCGCTTGTTTTTGTCACAGGGACTAAGTCCTCGGTATATTCTTCATTTGCCGCGTTTTTGGGTGTGCTGCTTGCGCCCTTGTTTTTTAAGGGTGACAGAATAACCGCTAAAAAGCTCTTTGGCTGCGCGACAGGCTTCTGCGGGATATTGCTGATAAATGCCGGTGAGAGCGGAACATTCGGCAATTTTACTTTACCGGGCGACGGCTTTCTTATACTGTCGAATTTATGCGGAGCGTTGGGCAATATATTTGCTAAAAAGCTGTCCGCCGTCAGCGACCCTGTTTTCGTTTCCTCGGTACAGTTAACTGTCGGCGGCGCTGTTTTAATCCTGTGCGGGCTTGCGTTTTCGGGCAGTGTGGTATTTTCATCATATGAGTGCTTTCTCATTATGGGCTACCTCGCGCTTATATCAAGCGTATCGTTTGCGATTTGGACAGCCCTGCTCAAATATAATGACGTCAGTGTCATAAGCACGTTTTTGCTCATGATACCCGTATTCGGGACGATAACTTCGGGCATTATACTGGGCGAGGAGATTTTCTCGCCTGTAAATATAATATCTGTTCTTTTAGTGGCGGCGGGCATCGTTTTTGTAAATTTAAAAAGCGGGTGACAGAATGAACATTTCAAGAGTTATTACAGCTATGACGGAATACTATAGAGGCGATCCGCGGCGTACAGGGCATTTCTTAAAGGTTTACGCCTTTTCAAAAGCCATAGGAGAATGTGAGCTATTGACGGAAACCGAACAAAAAATACTTGAAACCGCCGCTGTCGTACATGACATAGGAATAAAAAAGTCAGAGGAACTGTACGGTACATCAGCTGGGAAATATCAGGAATTGTTAGGTCCCGATGAGGCAAAAAAGCTGCTTTCCTCACTTGCGTTCGATGATAATGTTATTGAACGCGTTTGCTATCTTGTAGGACACCATCATACATATAATATGGTTGACGGAGCAGATTATCAGATCCTTATCGAAGCTGATTTCCTTGTAAACGCTTATGAGGATAATCTGTCTGAGGAATCGATTAAAAAGGCTCGCGATAAGCTGTTTAAAACCAAAACGGGCATAAAAATGCTGAATGATATTTTCGCGTTGGAAAAAGCGGCACAATGAATAAGGCTTGACGGAGAACAAGCACTTGTTTAAGTTATAGATATAAAATCTAATATATCGAATAATTATACCACCGGATAATCTCCCTGTATCCTAATGCTGTATGTATAGAATAAAAATATTCTGTGCTTCATAAACATGAGCTTAGGGAGATGATTTTATTGAAGATACAATGGAAGAAACTGCTGACCTGTATCGCTATACCTCTTATCACAGGCGGTGTTTCCGCGCTTTTGACCCGCGGCAGCATGGAAACATTTGTCTCTGTAAACAAGCCGCCGCTCTCGCCGCCGGGCTGGCTTTTTCCGATAGTGTGGACTATACTTTATATCCTCATGGGCATCGCGTCATATCTGGTGCTGACATCGGGAAAGATGAACCGCGCCGCGCTGACTGTATACGGTATTCAGCTTGCCTTTAACTTTTTGTGGCCGATACTGTTTTTTAATCTTGGGCTTTACCTGTTTTCATTTGTATGGCTTGTAATACTGTGGCTGCTGATACTGATAACGACGGTTCTTTTTTACATTATTTCAAAGCCCGCAGGATACCTGATGATTCCGTACCTGCTGTGGGTAACATTTGCGGGATACTTAAACCTTGCAATATATTTATTAAATTAAATCACAAAAAATAAGCCCGGCAGTCTGTCTTTGTTCGAGAAAGACTGCCGGGCTTTTCAATAAGGAGCTTGCCCCGTCATTATATATCGGTTTTATTCTGATTCTGCAAAATACCCCTGCCACTTTATATGGGGAGAATGTCACTCTGTTGAAATATTGTATTCTCTCATCCAGAAGTCGCACTGAACAATGTAGCTTAGAATCTGCGGGGCGCGCATGAGCTGACCGTACCACGGCGACGATATGCTTTCGGGATCGTCTATAATGTTCTCTATGCCGTTTCTGTCGAGAATGTCGGACAGGGGAGAGCTTTTGTCATTCAATATATCACGAACGGCTTTAGCGGCAAGATTGAAGTACAGCGGATTATGTGTTTTAGGGTAAGGGCTTTTCTTGCGCCATATTATTTCGTCGGGAAGCAGACCCTCGAACGCTTTGCGGACAATGCCCTTTTCCCGTCCGTTTAGGCTTTTAAGTTTCCACGGCATATTATAAGCGTATTCCACGATACGATAGTCGCAGAAAGGAACTCTGACCTCAAGACCGGAATACATGGACATTCTGTCCTTTCTGTCAAGCAGTGTCTGCATAAACCAGTCGAGATTCAGTACAAACATTTCCCTCATTCGGCTGTCAAGCCTGCTTTCGCCGGGTAGTTTATCGGCTTTTTTGCAGGTCGCTTTATACCTTTCATGAACATATTCGTCGCCGTTTTTCAATAAACCCTTGCGTAGAATGGAATGCCTTATATCAAGAGAACGTGACCACGGGAAAGTATCCTCAAACAGAATATCCTCCCTATGGTACCACGGATAACCGCCGAATATTTCGTCGGCGCACTCTCCCGACAGAACGACCGTGAAATCCTCTTTGACCTTTTGGCAGAAAAGCAGCAGAGATGAATCGACGTCAGTCATTCCCGGAAAGTCCCTTGCCTTTACCGCATCGTATAGCGCGTTAAATAAATCCGTATTGCTCAGGACAATATTTTTATGGTTAGAGCCTATCGCGCTCGAAATCAAGTCAATAAAATCGCTGTCGGGGGTCGGCTGGAACAGGCTTTTTTGGAAATACTTATCGTTGTCCTCGTAGTCAACTGAATATGTCGTCAGTTGAGGAAGCCCGTTTTTCTTATAATAGTTTGACGCGACATATGATATTATGCTCGAGTCAAGTCCGCCGGAAAGAAAGGTGCATAGAGGAACATCAGATACAAGCTGACGCTCGATAGCGTCCGTCAAGAGTTCCCGAACGTGTTCAACAGTTTCCTCCTGATTTTCCTTATGCTCATAAGCCCGCAGAGTAAAGTATTTTCTCTTTTTCATGGTTTTGCCGTTATATGTCGCGCATTCACCGGGCAGTAATTCCTTTACGCCCTTTATTATGCCAAACCCCGGGGTTCGTGCGGGACCTAATAAGAAAATCTCATACAAGCCCTGTTCATTTATTACGGGCTTGACGATAGGATTTTTAAGCAAAGTTTTTACCTCAGAGGCGAATATCAAGCCGTTGTCATACTCGTAATAGAAGAAGGGCTTGACTCCGATGCGGTCGCGAGCCATGAAAAGCCGCTGCTCGTCGTCGTCCCATATAGCGAAGGCGAATATTCCGTTGAACCTTTCTACGCACTGTGTACCCCAGCAGAGATACGACGTCAGTACGACCTCTGTGTCACTGTGACCGAAAAAAGTATAGCCCTTTGCGCGAAGTTCCGTTATAAGCTCAGGCGTATTGTAAAGCTCGCCGTTGTAGACAATAGTGCATATCCTGCCCTGAACGGACTTTGTCATGGGCTGTTTGCCGCTCTCTATATCAATAACGCTCAGACGTCTGTGTATCAGACATACGCGGTCCTTAATAACGATTCCATGCTCATCAGGACCCCGATGTTCCATAGATCCGCTCATACCGCTTATTGTCTGTTCTTGATCGGCAAAATTCAGCTTATTGTCATACCATCCCGCGATTCCGCACATAATATCAATCCTCCCTCTTGATAGTATATGCGTGCCGACGGGAAAATTGATTAAATTTATATTGAGGATATTATTTTGCGTTTATATTGATGAATTCGGCTTTCAGTTTTGAGTAGACTATTTTTTGACTGCTGTATAAGCCGTAATATCCGCTCAGCATATAGCTGACGGCGCATCCGAAGGTGAAGAAAATAATTCCCTCTGAGCCGAAAATCTCGACGCTCAAAAAAATTGACGCGATGGGGCAGTTTGTTACTCCGCAGAACAAACATATCATACCCATAGCCGCTCCGAAAATCGGGTCAATGCCGAGCAGCGGGGCAAATACACAGCCAAAGGTTGAACCGATAAACAGCGTCGGGACTATTTCGCCGCCCTTAAAGCCGAAACCGATAGTCAGCGCCGTGAAAAGCATCTTAAGAAAAAACGCCTCAGGCTTCGCGTTTCCCGACAGCGCGTTGTTTATTATTGCGGAGCCCGCGCCGTTATAGTCGCGGCACCCTACGATAAACGTAAGTGCAATAACGGCGAGTCCGCCGATGACCGGCCTTAAATATTCGTTTTTGATATATTTTTTTGCAAGCTTGTGTGACTGCTGCATTATTATACAGAATATTATGCTTACAAGCGCGGCAACGGCCGCAAGCCCTACCGTTTGAACCAACGGGATAAAGCCTATTGCCGGTATATGCTTTAAAATATTGAAATGAAGGGGAGATATTCCCAATCCGATAGAAATAGCATATGCCACGACAGCCGATACGAAGCAGGGGACAAGGGCGGAATAGTACGTTATGCCTACGCTTATTACCTCAAGTGCGAAAATCGCCGCCGTGACGGGAGTACAGAACAGCGCCGAAAAAAGGGCGCTCATTCCGCACAGCACCGATATGTGCATATCCTTTTCATCAAGGTGCAAAAGCCGCCCGATTACAGAGCCAAGGCTGCCCCCGAGCTGAAGCGCCGCTCCCTCACGTCCCGCCGAGCCTCCGAGGAAATGAGTTATTATTGTGCTGAAAAAAATCAGCGGAGATAACATCCACGGGACGTCCTGCTTATTTCGGATAGCCTCTATAACGCAGTTAGTCCCCGGATCGTTTTCAAGGCGGCAAAGCTTATACATTGCCGCAATTATAACGCCGCCGACAGGCAGGAGAAAAATCAGCCAAAAAATCGAATTGTTCGCCTCGTTCGCGTACTGTATCAGCGTACTGAACAGCGAGCCTATCAGTCCTCCGAGCACGCCGGTAAATGAAGCGATAATCACCCATTTGACAAACGTTTTTATGTAGTTAAACGCGGACTTGACCTTATGCTCTATAATATCTTTTACCATAACCCTCACTCCGTTAAAATTCTATCATTATTCGGATATTATTTCAAGATTTTCGTTTAATAGCTGTATTGACCTGCGCGCTTACAGGAAGTATAATAATAAAAAATTAAAGGGGAGAATATGTATGTCTGTTCCCAATGACCCTGTGATACTTTTGTCGTATATAAATACTCAGCTTAGGGATTTCTACCCGTCACTTGAGGAGCTGGGAAAATCTCTCGGTGTGGATACGGAGGAAATCAAAAGCAAACTCGCGTCAATAGATTATAAATACGACGCTGTTCATAATCGCTTTGTATAATTTATTTAACCGAAAGAAGCCGTGCGGTTTTATGTCTTAAAACCGCACGGCTTTTTGCTGTATTTATTTAAAATCTGTTGTTGCGTATGATAACACCGCGGTTGTCTGCAAGCGATGTGTTTATCAGATACTCGCCAATATCGGACAGCACCCATGAAAACTCACTCGCGCGTATAACGCTTTCGCAGTATCCGCACCGTCCCGCGTTTAGAGCTGTTACCCCGCCGCAGCAGTTCGGACATATAATCGTTTGAACGCTGTTTTTAATATTTGTTTTTTGATCGAGCTTAAAGCGCCGCGGGAATTTGAGCTGATATGTTGCCTTAATATCTTCGGCAGCGCTGCCTTCGATAGAAATGTTTGACTGCCTTCTCGCGTCAAGCACATAATGCGTGTGTATGGACGTCAAATACACCGTTAAGTATTCAAAGCCCGGTTCGCGCTCACGGTTCCTTGACATCGCCTGAATCTTGCGGTGCGCGGCGGTATTGTCGTCTTTCGGAAATTCTCTCTTGTGTTCCGAATATTCATATATTATCACAGTAAGCAGTGCCGCTACAGCTACCACCGGTACAAAGACGTCTGAGCTTGAGCCGCCGCATAATAATGAGCATATGAGAAATTAAAACAAAAATGCTTTGATTTTTATATTATTCTCCTGAGATTTAACTGATTTTATCATTATCTTAAATTATTATCCATATGTTATTGTTTTATAAGGGACTTGACCGGTCATAATAAAAACCTGCATTATAATTGCCTGCGTATCCGAAAACGCCTGGCAGAATCCGTCTTTATGTATAAACTTCCGAAGTATCCGCGCTTACCCGCGCTTGAGGAAAAAAGAAAAATAATTTAATTGACAAAAACAACAAAATAAAAGATATTTTCACTTAACAAGCCCTACAATACAAGGTAATTGATAAAATAATAATACAATAAGGGTTTGGAATAGGCAACAGATGTAATAAATTTTAGTATGAATACCGAATATTATAAATTATAAAAAACGGCACAGCAAAAGCCATACCGTTTAGTAATAAGCATATTGTATAATTATAAAAATTATTCAGAATTTTTAGATGTTTTTTGATTTTTAATGACTTTGAGCCGTGAAAATTCCTCTCTGTCCTTTTCCTCAAGAGCTTCGGATATAAACTTGACCGTTTCCTCAAACTTGGGTATCATGACATTTTTGAGAGCGTTTGCGCGCTTCTGAGTCTTTTTTATAGCGTCAGCAAGGCGATAAACGCTGTTTTCGACCTCCGCGAGAACCGCCGTCAGCTTTTTAACCTCATGAAATTGAAGATACGCTTCGTCGAGAGCGGCATTAGTTGAGTAGATGCTGAAGTACAGCTTTACATCATCAGCGTCATCTATGGTGACGAT
The DNA here is from genome assembly GCA_964385235.1 of uncultured Clostridium sp. Classification (GTDB taxonomy): domain Bacteria; phylum Bacillota; class Clostridia; order Oscillospirales; family Acutalibacteraceae; genus Pseudoruminococcus. The sequence goes on along the minus strand of CAYLOD010000001.1, from coordinate 32,797 downwards.
AGGGATCTCAACACCCATAACGCTGCGGTAAAAAAGCTTCAGGCTTGTTTCCTCGGGCACGGTCTTTGAAATTTCATCACAAAAACCGAGGGTGATATTGGCGAACTGCAGGGCATTATATGCTTTATTATAGGTTATGTCGATTTTGTCTTGGATCTCTGTGGCTTTATCTATCAGCGTCATCATTTCGCGCACGAGAATATTGCGCTTTCTGTCAAGAAGCTCAAAGCCGTTTTTGGCAAGGGCGAGTGACTTTTTCGTCGCCATAAGATTTCCTTTTGTAGGTACAGCCTGAACTGCCATATAGCGTCACCTCCACAAGCTTTAAGCAATATCCTCGTCGCCGTCGTCTTTACTCTCATCTTTTCCAAAGGTTTCAAACCTGATCGAGTTAATGTCCTCAATGTAGTATTTGTCGAGGATCTCGTCGTCAACACGGTCAAGTTCCTCTCTCGGCAGGGTCGAAAGAAGCATCCAGCCAAGGTCAAGGCTCTGTTCTATTGTCCTGTTTTCGTTAAAACTCTGATTTACAAAGTAGCGCTCAAAGAGCTTGCCGAACTCAATATATTTTTTATCCGTTGGAGCAAGTTCCTCCTCGCCGATAACCGACGCGAGAGAGCGGGCGTCCATAACCTTAGCGTATGCGGCGAAGAGCTGGTTCGCAAGCGGCGAGTGGTCGGCTCTCGTATAGCCCTCGCCGATACCGTCCTTCATAAGACGTGAAAGAGAGGGAAGAACGGAAACCGGGGGATAAAGACCCGCGCCCTCGAGAGAACGGCTGAGAACTATCTGCCCCTCGGTAATGTAGCCCGTAAGGTCGGGTATAGGGTGAGTAATATCATCATTCGGCATAGTAAGTATGGGTATCTGTGTGACAGAACCTTTTTTGCCCCTTATCATACCCGCGCGCTCATACAGAGAGGCGAGGTCGGAGTACAGGTAGCCGGGATAACCCTTTCTGCCCGGTATCTCACCCTTTGACGAGCTGAACTCGCGCAACGCCTCGCAGTATGAGGTCATATCTGTCATGATAACGAGTATGTGCATATCCAGCTCGAACGCGAGATATTCCGCCGCGGCGAGTGCGCAGCGCGGTGTAAGCGTTCTCTCGATAATCGGGTCGTTTGCAAGATTGAGGAACATTACGACTCTGCCGAGGACGCCGCTTTCGTCAAAGCTTCTGCGAAAATATTCCGCGACGTCATTCTTAACGCCCATAGCCGCGAAGACGATACCGAATTTATTGTCCTCTCCGGCTATCTGCGCCTGCCTTACTATTTGAACGGCAAGCTCGTTGTGCTTCATGCCCGAGCCTGAGAAGATGGGGAGCTTTTGCCCGCGTATAAGCGTCATGAGCGTATCTATAGTTGAGATACCTGTATTTATATAGTTTTTTGGATAAACTCTTGAAACGGGGTTTATAGGTGTGCCGTTAATGTTTGCCATATAATCAGGATATATATCGCCAAGGCCGTCAATAGGTGTGCCTGCTCCGTTGAATATACGGCCCATGATTTCCGGTGAAAGAGCAATCTCCATCGGACGCCCTTTCAGACGTGTACGGGTATTGTCGAGCGACATACCCTTTGTTCCCTCGAAAACCTGAATAACACAGCGTTTACCCTGAGTCTGAACTATTCTTCCGTGTCGAATTGTACCGTCGTCAAGACGAATATCAACGATTTCTTCAAAGAAAGCGTTTTCTACATCGTCCAAAACGATGAGTGAACCGTTTATCTCCTTTACGCCGACATAATCGAGAACCATTCAATTCACTTCCTTATTATAGTAATATTGCCGTGAAAATTGTTTCATGACGCGCTTTCTCAAATAACAGTTATGGTTGAAAGCGCCTCGTCAATGCTCTTATTAAGCTCGTCAAACATTTCGGGCTTGTCATTCGGAATGTCGTACTTCATCTTGGTGATTTTTTCAAACAGGTGAAGCTCAAGTATCTGTGATATTGGAATCTGCGCGCTGATTATACGCTTAGACTTCTCATAGAGATGGAGTATTGTTTTCATCATCAGCTTTTGCTTTTGAAGCGGTACGAATGTATCCTCCTTATGAAAAGCGTTCTGCTGCAGGAAAGCGACGCGTATGGCCTTGGCTGTCTCTATGACAAGTTTTTGATCGTCCGGCAGGACATCGGAGCCTATCAGCTTAACGATCTCCATCAGCTCGTTTTCCTCGTGAAGCAGCGCTGTCACCTTGCTTCTGTATTTTATGAAGTCATCACCGAGATTTTTGCGGAACCACGGGTCAAGGTCTGTGAAGTATTCGCTGTAGCTTGTCATCCAGTTGATCGCGGGATAATGCCTTGAATAAGCAAGCGACTTATCAAGCGCCCAGAAGCAGCGGATAAAACGTTTTGTATTCTGTGTGACGGGCTCGGAAAAATCCGCGCCCGGAGGGGAAACAGCTCCGATAATTGTGACTGAACCCTCAGAGCCGCTGAGCGTTTCAACGCGTCCTGCCCTTTCGTAAAATTCCGACAGTCTTGAGGGAAGATATGCGGGATAGCCCTCCTCAGCGGGCATTTCCTCAAGCCGTCCCGATATTTCACGGAGAGCCTCCGCCCAGCGTGACGTCGAGTCCGCCATAATTGCAACATGGTAGCCCATATCTCTGTAATATTCGGCAAGCGTGATGCCTGTATAAATAGAAGCCTCACGAGCCGCGACAGGCATATTTGACGTGTTTGCTATAAGTACGGTTCTGTCTGTCATAGGTCTGCCTGACTTAGGGTCGACAAGCTCTGTAAATTCTTCGAGAACCTGACTCATTTCGTTGCCGCGTTCACCGCAGCCGACGTAAACGATTATATCAGCGTCACACCACTTGGCAAGCTGGTGCTGTGTCATGGTTTTGCCTGTTCCGAAGCCGCCGGGAATAGCCGCCGTGCCGCCCTTTGATATAGGGAAGAGCGTATCGATAACTCTCTGTCCGGTTATGAGAGGAACGTCCGCGGAGAGTCTTTGGGCTGACGGTCTGGGTGTTCTTATGGGCCATTCCTGACATAGGGTAAGTTCATGCTTTACACCGTCATCGTCTTCAATCACTGCGATGACGTCCCTAAGCTTATATTTTCCGTCAGGTTTAACACTTACTACCCTGCCGCCCTTCAGCTTTGGAGAAACCATACATCTGTGCTCTATTATAGCGGTTTCGGGGCAGGTCGCGTATATCTCGCCGGATTTAATATAATCGCCCGCCTTGACCTTGATTTTTACATCCCAAAATTTATTTTCATCGAGTGATGAAACGGAAACGCCTCTCGATATGAACGATGAGTTGGTTTTTTCCTCAATAGCCTTAAGAGGACGTTCGATCCCGTCAAATATGTTGTCTATTATACCGGGACCGAGGAGAATATTCATGGGCTCGCCTGTGCCGTATACCGCGTCTCCGAGCTTTAAGCCTGTGGTTTCCTCGTAAACCTGAATGGTCGTCAGTTTGTCCGTAATGCCGATAACCTCACCGACAAGGCGTTCATCACTGACATATACCATTTCCATCATCGAAAAAGCTCTTGTGTCCTTAACGGTTACGACAGGACCGTTGATCCCGTAAATAACATTGTTGTTTGCCATTCTTTCATCTCATTTGCCGATTTAAAGCGCCGCGCCTATTCAGCGACCTTTAAACCTGAATTTTTGTAAAACCACTCCCGCTGACCATCGAGCTTTGTGTCGAGAGTATCGTCGGCGATAAGTCCGAGAAGTGCGCTTCTGCCCGCAAGCCCGCCGATTTTTATATCATTTGACGATTTGACCTCGCATGAAGGAGAAATTGCGGCATTGATCTTACCCGCGGGCTTTTTCTCACTGGTTATTACGGATGCGTAAGCCGCCTTGATCTTTTCGGCGAATCTCAAGTCATCGCTCTTGACAAAAAATACAACGTCGTCGGATTTGAGCGCCAAGGCTATCTTTTTAACGCTGTCGATAAGGAGCTTCTCATATTCAGGGGACTTAGTAAAGTCTGTAAGCCTTTGCGCCGCTTTCTGAAAAACCTCGTCCTCCATATCTTTGCGCTTTTCAAAGAGCTTACTTCTGCTCTCAAGTTCATCTTGTGAAAGCTTGCCGGAGATTTCCTTTTTTATGGCGGACATTTCTCTCTGAATAAGGGAATATGCTTCGCGCAGACCCTCGTCCTTCGCTTTCTCGATCTCCTCTTTTTTATATGCTTCAAATTCAGATTTAAGCTGATTTCTTTGTTCTTCGGCATATTTTTCAATAGCCCTTAAAAAACTATCTGCATTGCTCAGTATTTCCGGCATGATGTCACCTCCAAAGCGAATTATATCTTGACGCCTATCGCTTCGCGGACGTATTTAGTAATACTGTCCTTAGCACGTCCGTTGCCGTGTCTGTCGGGAATTTCGACAATAAGCGGCTGACGGCGGTTCAGCTTCAGGTTATAAACAAGGTCGGGACAAAGGGAAACGAGGCGTTCCGTCATAAGAATGATCGCTACGTCATCATATTCCATCGCCTTTGTCAGAGCGTCGCGGACCTCGCCGTCCTCGTGCACGACAACTCCGTCGATTCCCGCAAGGCGCATACCCATTGCCGTATCAACATTATCGCTGATTAAATAAAAGCGCATAAGCTCACCTGACCTTAATATGTAAATTATCTAAAATATATCAGAACTTGTTGAGAATGAGGATAGATACCAGAAGCCCGTAAAGCGCAACGCCTTCACCGAGAGCGACGAAGATAAGCGACTTACCGAATGCCTTGGGATCCTCACTTGTCGCGCCGATAGCGGCGGGAGCCGCGCCTGCAACGGCAATACCGCCACCTATACCTGTTATACCGGTAGCGAGAGCGGCAGCAAGCATACCTAGACCGCTTGCCATGGGATCCATAGCCGTTGTCGCCGGGTCGGCGGCGTTTACGGTCATCGGGAAAATTACACAGGCGAGTCCGACAATGCAGAATGAGGCAATTTGAGTGTAAACGGCTGTTTTACGCTTTGCTCCGCACTTGACAGCCTTATAGGCAAGGGCGACAGAGCCGACCAAAAATACAACGGGCACCGCGAGCAATACTAATTCCATAATTTCCATGATTCAATTCCTCCACAAATTTTTTAATTATTTAATTACTTTTAATTATTATAATAATTTCATACGGGAGAGCCGCATAAAATCATTTTCTGTTTTATTCGAGCCTTACGGGCTTGAACTCTCTGCCCTGACCGACATAGAATCGGCTGAACAGTTCGTAATACTCAAGCCTTAAAACCTGTATCGCGACGAGGAGAGCCTCGAGAGCCATAACAATGGCGTTTCCGACCGCGATTACTACCACATACATAACCGTGTTGCCCGACATATTCGCAAGCGTAAACACAACGAGCATCATGCCGGCGTGAACCAGAACGTATGCGCCTATACGCAGAAACGACATTGTGTTTGTGACGTAGCTCAGGCACGTTTCAAAAAGCTCGAAAAAGTTTTGTACGCAATATTCGCCCCATTTTTTAGGCCGCCAGTTTTTATTGCCCGAAACGAGCTTGCCGAGAGGCTCGCGCAAAAATATGAGAATGAGCGGTATTATTATCAGGGCCGTAACGTATATGGCGTTCATCAGCTGAATACCGAGAACCATCTGACAAACAAGCCCGACGACAAGCGAAGTATAGAATATAAATCCCGCGATACCGTTCGGTCCGAATATCCCGTTTTCATAATCATGCCGCTTGAGCGATGAGAATATATTCATAAGCATTACGATCATAATCGACACAGCGCCTATTCCCACGGAAGCATAAACTATCATGTTTGAGGTAGCGGGCGACATGACGTCAACGGGCTTTTCGTCCAAACCGAACAGCATCTTGTATATCGGGTTAAAGGCCTGCTCAAACCCAAAGCACGAGCCGTAAATAAGCCCGAATACCGCGGAGGATATTCCGCAGGGTACCAGTATCTTGCCTATTTCCATTTTTTTCAGCTTCCACATCAGACCGCCTACTATCGAGAGCAGGATACCTTGTCCGAAATCCCCGAACATTATTCCGAAAAATAAAGTATAGGTTATGGCGACGAGCATCGTCGGGTCCATCTCATTGTAATTCGGTAGCCCGAACATCCTGACGTAATATTCGTAGCGTTTCGCGAATGACGGATTTTTAAGTATGACGGGCGGAGAATGCCTGATCTCGTCTTTGCCGTCGCTGAGCTGATATTCTATACTCGATATTTTATCAAGTCCCTCTGTAAACGTTTTCTCGCACTCGGCGGGTATCCAGCCTACGAGTATGAAGTTTTTGTTGTACTGATAAACATATCGCTTTATCGTATAGTAGATATTCAATTCCTTGAGCTTGCTGTAGTACATCATGCACTTGTCCTCCTCAGCCTCCCAGAAAATCGAAATCTGCTGCTCGATTTTTGTCATACGCTGCCGGAGAGTTATTTCCTTCGTTTTCAAGTGCTCGATGTATTTGTCCGGGTCGGTAATATCCGGCGGGAGTTTAAGACGCTCAAAATAAAGGTTCGCGAAGATTCTGTCAATTTCGTCCTCGCTGCCGAGAGGCGAGAAGTACACTCCCCAATAGTAGGTCTGGTCGCTTGAGCAGGGGAAGAACAATACATACGGGTTACTGTTCAGTTCTCTCAGTCTTTCATAGCTTTCCTTTGGTATACGTCCGAAATTGACGTTAATGTACCGGCATGAGAAAAGCTTATCCATATCGAAATTGCTGCCTATAAAGTGGTTAAGCTCCTCCTGACTTCTCAGGCACTCGTCAAGCTCGGATTTTATTTTGAGTTTTTCGGCTGTAAATCTGTCGAGCTTTGAGGAAAAAAACTTAACATATTTCAGTATTCCGCTTTCATTTACCGTGAATCGATTGACCTTTTTGAACTTCAGTTCAATCCCCGCCGCCTGCGCGGAGGAAACAAGCTCTGAAAGCGGTTCCTGATATGGGTTTCTTTCATTAATCGGAACAAAGCTGTCGGTGTTTTCGTAGAATGTCATCGCGTCGTCCGGGTGAAATATTCCCGACTCGCCGCAATAGCATATAACCTTTTCGAGTTCCGATTTAAGTCCGATAATACTTATTGATTTAACAGGAATTACTGACACATAATCACCTCATTTCATCTTACGAGAAGTCTTGCTTTCTCATCCTCGGACAGTCCGTATCGGGCGCCCTCAATGAGATTTATTATATTTGAAAATTCTATTTCCGCAAGCGTTATATAGGACATCATGACTACCGAGGCGTTGACCGAAAGTCTTATAGTGCGCTTGCTGTAGACAGCTTTCAGAGCGGAACCGAGCTGTACCTGCGATGAATATTCGGTTTTAGTCAGTGTCTTTCCTATATAGGTCGATTCGAGGATTTTGAAAAGCTCGTTTTTGTCGGCTGCCTGAAGCATTGAATCGATTTGAGCCTTTTTCAATTTTCCGAAGGGCAGCAGCAAACCTCGTGTATATTCCTCTGAAGCATTGTATGAAAACCTCAGTCTTGAAATTCTGACAAAGTTCCTGAAATCAACAAACGCATTTATAAGATTTAAAAGCTCTTTTTGTTCGCTGCCCTTGGTGTGATTATTGACGGCATCGTATAAAAGCTCATAGTTGTATATATAGAGAGCGTTCTCGATTTTGGGAATGTCAAGCGGTTCACCGTCGCGGGGGATAAACTTCCTGACGATTTTAGAATACCTCGTGTTGTCTATAACATCGCACAGCTCCTCAAAATTACTTACTTCCGAAAACCGCTTTAGTCGGAGCTTGGTGTATTTTTCAAAGAAAACAGGCATCTCATAGGCGTATTCGGACGCTCTCCCGATGCTCATAAGCGTGATACATCTCATGATCTGTTCTATTTCAAGACGATTAATGAAAAACCGTGTCAGAAACTGCTCGGAGTTCATATCAAATCTCGCGAGAGATGCTCTTTCGTAGAAGATTTTTTTTCTCAGCAGTGATTCAAGCTGACCGCGGTGAACCTCGTTTTCGTTTAATCCGGCGAGTATCTCGGAATAAACCGTCTGATTTTTAAGATAAGCGGCGACCTCGGTCACAGTCTTGCAGGCGAGCAGTTCCTCATAATCCTTATCGGTAAGTCTTCTTCCGTACATAGTCCTCGCCTTGGCAAGGATTGCGTTTGACGACATAGAGGAAAGCATAAAATCACCCCGATATTACTCTGTTGAATATTTCATCGACCCAGCGGTCGCAGTTGGCGGCGAAAATCTCATCGAGCTTTTTTTCGATTTTCGCGTGAGCCGCACGAGTTTCGGCAAGTGTCTTTTCAGCCGCTTCACGCTCTGACTGCGCATTGAGCTTTATATGTTTTTTCGCTCGTTCAAGATAGTCGTTAATAATGTTTTCCTTTGCGGCAACGACCTCCTTCTCATGGTCGAGCTTGCTTTCGAGTATCTCGTAGTTCAGATCGCGGGCTTTTTCGTCCATCTCGACTATTTTTGAGATTATATCATTCATTATCTTTGACACCTCCGTAAAAATAAACAGGTGCGGAGTAACAACCACACAACAGCTTGTTAACTCCACACCTCCCTGTGCTCTGCTAAATAATATCACAAATTGTCAGTGATTTCAAGCTGAATTTTCGACAATTTGGCTCAACAATATATAAATAAATTGTTTAAATTTTGTTAAGCTATGCTAAAGATATATAAAATCTCGATTAGTTTTTAAGACTCTGCAGCGGAGCGGGTATCCTTCCTCCGCGCGCTATCAGCCTCGACGGGGATTTAGTGTTGACCTCCATGACGGGACCCCCGCCGAGGAGACCGCCGAAACTGAGCTCATCTCCGACATTCTTTCCTATCGCGGGAATAAGCCTTACAGCGGTTGTCTTTGAGTTTACCATGCCTATGGCGGCCTCGTCGGCTATAATACCGGATATAATATCGGGATCTGTATCTCCGGGTATGATTATCATATCAAGTCCCACGGAGCATACCGCTGTCATAGCCTCCAGCTTAACGACAGAAAGAGTTCCGCTCCTTGCCGCCTCTATCATTCCCGCGTCCTCGGTAACGGGTATGAATGCTCCCGAAAGTCCGCCGACGTGTGAGGAAGCCATAGCTCCGCCTTTCTTTACGGCGTCATTGAGCAAAGCAAGACAGGCTGTCGTGCCATGCGCTCCGCACTGCTCAAGCCCCATTTCCTCAAGAATATACGCGACAGAATCTCCCACGGCGGGCGTCGGCGCGAGAGAAAGATCGACAATGCCAAAGGGTACGCAGAGCCTTTTTGACGCCTCCCTCGCGACAAGCTGTCCCGCGCGTGTTATCTTGAACGCGGTGCGCTTTACTATGTCGGCGACCTCTGTTATGTTGCAGTCGCCCGCCTTGGCGAGAGCGGCGCGTACAACGCCGGGACCCGAAACGCCTACGTTTATAACGCAGTCGGCTTCTCCCGTGCCGTGGAAAGCGCCGGCCATAAACGGATTATCCTCCGGGGCGTTGCAGAATACGACGAGCTTTGCCGCGCCTATGCAGTCCTTATCCTTAGTTTTCTCGGCTGTCCGCTTGATTATACGCCCCATCTTTGCGACGGCGTCCATGTTTATGCCCGCCCTTGTGCTGCCGATGTTTACGGAGGAGCAGACGTTATCCGTGGACGCGAGGGCTTCGGGTATGCTCTCGATAAGAGCATAATCGCCGGGAGCGAAGCCCTTATGCACCAGAGATGAATATCCGCCCACAAAGTTTACGCCTACGGCCTTTGAGGCTTTGTCGAGAGCCTTCGCGAATTTTATGGGGCTTTTTGCCGGGCATGCGGCGGCGGCGATAGCTATGGGGGTGACGGCTATCCTTTTGTGAATTATGGGGATACCGAAATCCCTGCTTATCTCCTCTCCTGTCTTGACAAGATCCTTTGCGTATCTGCAAATTTTGTCATATATTTTTTCACATGCCTTGTCTATATCGGAGTCGATGCAGTCGAGCAGCGAGATACCCATTGTTATCGTGCGGACGTCGAGGTTTTCGTTATCTATCATATTGATAGTTTCGAGTATATCATGTGAGTTTATCATCTTTGATATTATCAGTCCCTTCAATAATATGCTCTTGTTCAAACGCGGTGCATAGCGTTGAAAATATCCTCGTGCATGACATGAACTTTGAGTCCGAGACTGTCCCCGAGAGCTACGAGCCTGTCCGCAAGTTCCGAATAGGGGGCGGTGAGCTTATCTATATCAATAAACATTATCATGGCGAACATTCCCTGCAGAACGCTTTGCGTCACCTCGATTATATTCGCGCCTGACTCGGCGCATACGTTTGATACCTTCGCGAGTATACCGACATTATCCTGTCCGATAACGGTGATTACAGCACGCATAGCTTTATTCCTCCTGTCTTTTTTCATACTTGATTATCTAATATAGCGGCCTGCTTGTCAAGACTTTTTTTAACAAAAGAATATTCAATAGGAGGTCTGCCGCGTTGTTATATATAATATATGTTTTGGTGAAAAACAACATAAGAAAAACAAATATTTTATATAACTTTTTTCGACATCATTGAACTTAAATAATTTCCGCTGATAATTTAAAGATATTTGTGTTGTTATGTCTGTATATTTTAGAAAAACTGTATGCTATAATATAGGAAAACAACATATAAAATTTTGAGGGGATTTTCGGAGAATGAACAGTCGATTTTTTTCTGACAGTCATACGCACAGCGAACACTCCTTTGACGGCAGCGATTCTGTCGTCATGCTTTGCGAGCAGGCGATAAAGCTCGGTTTTTACAGTATCACTGTAACCGACCACTGCGAATGCAACGAATACTTTATAAACAACATGAGAAAAAACATCGAGGCGTCTGTCGCGGCTGTCGGAGCGGCGAGGGCAGCTTACAGCGAGAGGATCAAGGTGTACACCGGCATAGAGCTCGGGCAGCCCACACAAAATAAATTGGCTGCCGATGATGTTCTTTCGATTTGCGATTATGATTTTGTTATAGGCTCGCTGCATAATCTCAGGAATGAGAAAGACTTCTATTTTTTAAAATATAATGATGAAAATGTCGAAGAACTTCTTGAGAGATATTTTACTCAGCTTTACGAACTCGCATTGGATAACCGGTTTGATTCTCTCGCCCATATCACATATCCGTTGCGCTATATTTACGGCAAGGTGAAAAAAGAAATCAAATATGATACATATATGCAGATGATAGACGAGGTATTAAAGGTCCTCGTCAAAAATGACAAGGCTCTCGAGATAAATACGTCCGGATTAAGGCAGCATATAGGAACCACTCTCCCCGGTGCGGCGGTTGTGTCACGCTTTAAGGAGCTTGGCGGCAAATATATCACGATAGGCTCCGACGCGCACCGCTGGGGCGATGTAGGATCGGGGATAGAGGTCGGTTACAGGCTTGCGGAGAGGTGCGGTTTTTCTTATGTCACAGTTTTTGAAAAGCGCGAACCTGTTCTGCTGCCGATAAATTAAACTTTTGTATCATTTTAAGTCAAATCGCTCTTTTTGTTTGATAAGACTGCGGTCGGAAATCGCACACCGTTACCCTATGCCGCTTTAATTCATCGGACAAATGAATGAACATTTAGTATTTTTCTTTAAAATAATATTTACAGGTAGAAAATTATAGTATAATAGCTTTAAAGTCGAATTTAGCAAAAACATATAAAATTATGTCTTTTACAGCTTTGCTATTATATTTTAGCTTGGGCAGAATGTTTCTTGCCGGGTTCCGTCCCGCCGGGCACGAACCGCGCCTTGACGGGGCAAGCCGCTTAATAATAGTATAAAATGTAATAAATGGACTGAAAGAGGAATTTGTCAAGATGAAATACAGAATAAACCTTGGCGCGTGGAACAGTGTTTTCGCGGTTCCGTGCAGCGTTGTCGATGATCATATAAAGCTTGCCGGAGCCGCTCAGCTTAAGGCGCTGCTGTGGATGCTCCGCCACGCCGGCGACGGCTTTACCGATGAGGATATGGCGCGCGCCTTGGCTATGAGCAGGGCCGACGCGCGCGACAGTATGCAGTACTGGATAGAAACGGGGATAATCGCGGTCGATAACGGCGGTATAGTTCCGGCCGCTCCCGACGCGGCAGCTCCGGCCGTATTTGCGGGAGTGAATGTTGAGAGAGAAGCTGAGTCACCCGCTGCCGTTACAGACGCGCCCGCCCCGAAGCCGGAACACAGGCTGCTTTCTCGCCCGCAAAAGCCCGACTTGGAGCACCTCGCGGAGCGTATGTCAAGTGATGAGTCAATAGCTTTTTTGATGCGTGAGGCTGACGGAATACTCGGCAGGATTACAAGCAACAGCGATAAATGCACTCTTTTAATGATTAACGAATACGACGGACTGCCTGTTGAGGTAATAATAATGCTGCTGCAGTATTTGCAGGATATAGGCAAAACAAATATGAAATACATCGAGAAGGTTGCTTCCTCGTGGGGAGATAAGGAGATAACGACAGTTGACCGTGCGGAGCGGGAGATAGTCCGTCTTACTCAGGGAAGAAACGCTGCCCGCGTTGTGGAAAAGACACTCGGCTTGGAGCCGCATTCCCCCACGGATAATGAGATCACTCGCGCGGAACGCTGGGTAAACGAATGGCACTTTACAGCGGATATGATCCGTGAGGCATATGAGAGGTGTGTCGACGCCAAGGGCAAGTACATACCGAAGTACGTTGACTCCATTTTGAAGCGTTGGCATGACAGCGGTATAGAAACAATAGAACAGGCAAATACCGAGCAGAAGCCCAAAAAACAGCAGACCGTTGACGGATACGGACCTACATACAATCTTGAGGCATATGAAAATTCAAGTATTTTTGACGACTGAGGCGGTGAAATGAGTGGGATATTCTAAGGACATTTATGATGAGGCGTTTGAGGAGCTTATGATGAGGCGGAATCGCGCTGAAGATGAAAATAAAGCGGTTCGCGGGGATTTTTTCAAAAAATTCCCCCGTGCGCTTGAGTTGGAGCAAGAAATAGCTCAGACAGCCGTTATGGCGGCGAGGACGGTTTTTTCTGAAAAGAACGATCTGCGTTCCGCGCTTGAAGGAATGAAAGAACAGAGCCTGAAGCTGCAAGAGGAGTACCGGGAGATTATCTTGAAAAACGGATACCCGCGGGACTACCTTGAGGTTCATTATCAATGCCCTCAATGCTCCGATACGGGATATATCGACGGCAAAATGTGTTCCTGTCTGAAAGAGCTTCTCCGTCAAAAGGCTTATGATAAGCTTAATAACTCATCACCGCTTTCACTTTCGGATTTTAACAGCTTTTCACTTGAATATTACAGCAGGACTCCCGACGCGGTCAAAAAGATCTCCCCGTTTTCAAGAATGGAGAAGATACTCGCGTTTTGTAAGGATTACGCCCTCAATTTTTCAAACAGTTCGGAAAGCCTTTTGTTTCAAGGCGGTCCGGGGCTTGGGAAAACTCATCTTTCCCTTGCGATAGCAAAGGCGGTTATAGCAAAGGGCTGCGGCGTTATATATGTTTCTGCCCCCGATATTCTCTCAACGCTTGAAAATGAGAAGTTCGGCAGGGCAGGTGAGGACGTTCACGATGAAACGGAAAAGCTCCTCAAGGAATGTGATCTGCTTATCCTTGACGACCTCGGGACAGAGTTTAATACGTCGTTTACCACAGCGGCTATATATAATGTAATCAATACAAGAATGATGACAAAAAAGCCGACAATAATAAGTACGAATCTTTCGCTTTCGCAGCTGCAGGATCTCTACTCCATGAGAATGGTGTCACGCATTATAGGCGAAACGACAAGGCTTGAGTTTATAGGCAGCGATATTCGCCAGAAAAAATATAATGATTCTATGAGAAAGGGTTGATTATTTTGAACAGAAAGGTTTTTTTAAGTGCAGACAGCACCTGCGATTTAACGCGGGAACAAAAAGAGAGATTTAATGTTACGACGTATCCGCTCCATATTACCATAGGCAGAACGTGCTATGATGACGGGGTCAATATAACTCCCGACGAGATTTACAGCAACTTTAAGACCACGGGAACGCTTCCCAAGACCTCTGCCGCAAATGTTCAGGAATATGTTGACACATTCAGACCTCTTATCGAGCAGGGATATGACATTGTTCACATAAATATAGGCTCGGCGCTTTCCGCGTCATACAAGAACTGCTGTATTGCGGCGGAGCAGCTCGGTCATATTTATCCCGTTGATTCCTCAAACCTCTCTACGGCGACAGGGCTGCTTGTGCTGGAGGCTTCCGAAATGATAAAGCAGGGGCTGAGCGCCGAGGAAACAGCCGAAAAAATCAAAACTATGACAACGAGTATGCACGGCAGCTTTATAATTGACAAGCTTGACTATCTGCGCGCGGGCGGAAGATGCTCCACTGTTACGATGCTCGGTGCGAACCTGCTCAGTTTAAAGCCGTGCATTGAGGTAAATAATAAGGACGGCTCTATGACTGTCGGCAAAAAATACAGAGGCAAGCTCGAAAAAGTTCTTCTTCAGTATATAGATGATAAAATCAGTCAGTACGATAATATAGACCCCAAAAGGGCTTTTATCACTCATTCGGGTATTTCTTCAGAAAGGCTGAGCCTTGTTTATAATTACGTTGAGAGTAAAAAGGTTTTTGACGAGATACTTGTTTCACGGGCGGGCTGTACTATATCCTCTCACTGTGGACCGAATACACTCGGTCTGCTCTTTATGACAAAAGATTAAAGCCCTTGCTGTCCGGGAATGGAATACAAGGAGAAATTTATGAAGACAAAGACAAAGGATATAGTTCTTGACACGCTGCAGAGGGAAAACAGAGAGATTTCCCGCGACGACCTTTTCAAGCTCACAAATATAGATGACAGAACCGGCTATAACCTCGCTGTAGCAGAGCTTGAGGGCGACGGCGATATTATCCTGATAAAAGACAGAACCATTGTATTGAGTGAGGCTCTCGGATATGTAAAGGCGAAAATTTTACGCAGTTCACGCTACTTTTCGTTCGCGAGACCCGAGAACGGCTCAGCGGATCTGTTCATACCATGTGAAAAGATGAAAGGCGCCGTCCCCGGCGACGTTGTTCTTCTGAACAATATTCACGAGGAGGAAAAGGGTCCCGCCGCGGAAGTTTTCAAAATCGTAAAAAAAGGCGACAGGTTAATAACAGGCATGGTGGAAAGATATAAAAGCAAGCTTTCCGTTATGCCCGACGGCAGCTTCGGTTACAGCATACCGATAACTAAGGGCGGAAACCTGAATGCCCGTGACGGAGATAAGGTTCGCGCCGCGCTTATGTATGATTATAACGAGCGGAAGCTGTACTGCCGTGTCCTCAATATTTACGGAAAAGCCGGCAGCGCAAAAATATGCGCCGACGCGGTCATAGACAGATACGGCATACCGAGCAGCTTTTCCAAGGGACAGAGGATAAGCGCGCGCCGTCTGTCAGAACAGCCTATTACTGATGAGGAGATCGCAAGGCGCAGAGATCTCAGAGATTGGGCTGTTCTCACAATTGACAGCGCGGATGCCAAGGATCTCGATGACGCCATTTCCGTAAAGGCTTCCGAAAACGGCTGGCTTCTCGGCGTGCATATAGCCGATGTATCACATTTTGTCAAGCAGGGCAGCGACCTCGACAAGGAGGCGTTCGAGAGGGGTACCTCCGTTTATTTTGCGGACAGAGTTATACCAATGCTGCCCGAGGAGTTGTCGAACGGATGCTGTTCGCTTAACAGCGGTACGGACAAGCTGACGTTCTCGGCTCTTATGAATATTGACATGGACGGGAATCTTTGCGGCTTTGAGTTCTGCAAGAGCATAATAAACTCAAAGGTGAGGGGAGTCTATTCGGAAGTGAATGAGATTCTCGCGGGCACTGCCGACGCCGCCCTTGTTGAAAAATACTCGCCGGTCAAGGAAACGCTTGATGAAGCCGTACCTTTGTTTAATGTCCTGAAACAGAGCGCTGAAAAGCGCGGCGAGCTTGAGATCGAAACAACAGAGCTTAAATTTGTACTCAATGAAGCCGGAGTTTGTATTGACGTTTCTCTCCGGGAAAGAGGACAGTCAGAGGAAATGATAGAGCAGTTTATGATTATGGCGAATCAGGCGGCGGGACGTCTTGCCAAGGAAAAGGGGATACCTTTCGTTTACAGAGTACACGAAAAGCCCGACGCCGAACGTATCGCTGCGCTTTCGGATTTGGCGCAGGCGTGCGGCTTCAGAGTTAATAAGATTAAGCCCGGGCTCAGTCAGCGGGATCTCGCGGAGCTGCTTAACGCTTCAAAGGGAACAAGATATGAAAAGCTTATGTCAATGCAGGTGCTTCGCACAATGGCAAAGGCGCGCTACGATTTCCGTCCGCTGGGTCATTTCGGTCTGTCACTTGAGGATTACTGCCACTTTACGTCGCCCATACGACGCTATCCCGATACGTCCATACACCGTATTCTGACCGAGCTTGTCGGCGGTACGCCCATTGAGGAAATTAAGTCAGAATACGAGGACTTTGCGGAGGAATCCTCTAAGCAGTCGTCCGAACGTGAGGTCAGAGCGGCAGACGCCGAGCGCGATACAGAAAAATGCTACGCGGCCGAATATATGACGGCGCATATCGGTGAAAAATATGATGGCGTTGTCGAGGGTATAACAGCAAAGGGTATATTTGTTTCAATTCCCTGCGGGATTGAGGGCTTTGTAAACCTGACACGAATAGAAAACGCTTTTTTTGAGTATAACGGCACGACGACAACGACCGACAAGCGTTCGGGCATCAGCTATTCTATCGGCGATAAGGTTCAGATAAAGGTAACTGACGCAAGCGCCGCACTGGGAACAGTAGACTTTGAGTTAATCTGATTTTAAAAAATTGTGACTTTGCCTTTTGAGCAAGGTCTTTTTAATTATACATGACTTTATATTACGGTTATTTTCATACCTTTCATTATGGTGACCGCGCTGTCAAAAAGTCTTTCATCGGGGCTTGCCGTACAACTTGTATCTACGATTATTTCCGAGCGCGGGCGGGCTGTCCTTGCGATAACGGCATTGGCGAGTACACAAACGTCCGCCGACACTCCCGCAAGTTCAACAGACTTGAAATCATTTTCACGCAGAAAATCAAAAAGCTCCCGTGAACCGAAAGTGGATTTTATAAAGCAAATATCGCCCTCACGGCAAAGCCTGTTTACAGCGCCGAAAAGCTGCCATGAATGGTTTTTCCCGACACATTCCTTTGCGGAATAAGCGCTGCTGCTGAATTTGTATAAGCTCTTGTCACTGTGTGTGTCGAGCGTGAATGCTACCGCGGAGCCGTCATTACGGTAACGCGAAATTTTATCAGCTATATTTTTTTCTATTTTTTGAGCCTGCAAAAAACCGAATTTGCCTGTGACAAATTCGGTTTGATAATCTACTACTATTAAAATCCCGCTCACAGCTTCCTCACCTGTTTTTCATTTATTTTGTGAGGAAGTTTAAGCTGATATACATTTTATCCCGTGGGATTTCCGGCGACATTTTCACTCCCGTATATCCCGTAATACAGGCTTATAGCGGCGGATACTGCCAGAGCAAGCAGAGTATATCTCTCGTCGAGTATCTCAAGCTCGTGACACTCACCGTGTTTGCTCCAGCCGTGCTTTTGATAAGCTATTACCTCTTTGTTTGAACCCATCAGCATATATTCACCTGTTAAAAGCTCCCCGTCAAAGGAAGCGTTGATGCCATATATCGCCATGGGCGACTTTCGGTTGGGCGTCATCATAAATATGATGTGCTTTCGTCCGAATCTGACGCGAAAATGCGGAAACGCGAACGGGGAGGATATGATTGAAGCAAGCACCTCGCCCTTATTGTCTGAAATAAAAAGAGTATGATTGTTCCCCGATACTTCGCCCGAAACAGTAAAAATATTTTCGCCAAAGCGGTCAAAGACTGCAAGACGCGATTCAATATCCGACTTGTCGCGTATTATAAAGTATTTCACAAAGCCGCCCCCAATATGAAGTATTTATAAAGTATTTTTATTTTATTCGGGAAAGAACTTTAGTTTGATAAGGCGCAACGGGATATGAGTTATGCATGACAGCTCCTCTGCGCTGATATTATCATATACGCCTGTAATTGATGAGATTTTGTCCTCAAGCAGGAGATTTACCGCGAATAAATCTGCCTCTCGCTCGTATTTTGAGGTACACAGACAGGTTCTGCTGCTCAGGCTTATGGAGTTTGTATCACTGTGCAGCATTATATGTCCCAGCTCATGCGCGCAGACGACACGGGCTTCGTCCTCGTCCGCCGAGATATTGATAACGATTACAAAATCCTTGAGTATTTTCACAAAGAATCCGCGGACACTGTCGGGCAGATCCTCGTATATGACGATTATTCCGAGACAGTCGCAAAGCTCAAACGGTGATGCTGTATTATACCGTTGAGTAAGGCTTAATATGATCTTGTCAATGTTTTTCATCATATTTTCCCTCCGTTTTCCTGTGGCTGTTGATAGCGACAGTAGCGGCTATTTTAATAGCCTCAACTATTTTTTGCCTGTCGGCGTCGTTGATAGGTTCTCCGTCAAACATCAGTCCGCTTTGTTCCTCAAGCATCGATGTGAACTCATCTATTACATCATTCACATCGCGCTGTTCGTTTGATGCTTTTTCCGGCCGCCCGTTATCAAGTCCCAAAAGGTAGTCTGTGGTTGTGTCGAGAACAGAACAGATCTTCAGAAGCATATCGCTGCCGGGCTCGCGCCTGCCCTGCTCATACATTCCTATTGCGGACGAAGCGACGCCAAGCTTTTGTGCAAGCTCCCGCTGTGTCAAATTGTGACTCTTTCTGCAATATCTGAGTCTTTCGGAAAACGCACTCATAGCATATGCCTCCTAATATAGTATAACCGGAAACGATGGCTGTTAATGATTTATTTTGATTCAGTTTGTAAAATTATATCACACAATATGTGTATTTGCAACGTATATTTTATTTTTTTATACAACAGGTCATTTTTTTGGACTATATATGTATCAGGGAGAAATATATCTCATATTTGTCTTGAAATAATAAATATATCGTATTATAATTTTAATTATAGAGGGAACAAATATTCTGTTTAATCGCTTCATATTTGTTCTCTTTTAATTTAACCATTAACAACACGTTTTGTGTATAAGGAGGACAATATGAACTATAATCAAATGGCTGAGGAATATGAAGCAAGCGCAAACGAAATTATGCGAAAGCTCACAGATCTCAAGGCTCGGAAAATATACTGCCGCGGCACGGAACTGAAGGAGATTCTCAGGAGAATTAAAATCCTCGAATCAATGTATATCGACTGTAATTTTACCGCGAAAGTAATGTACGCCAGAGCGTCAGAGCGTCAGAGAGCCGCTGAACAGTAATCAAAGGAGGAACCCGGAATGAAGCATAAAATACTAAGTCTTACCGATCGGATCGAAGGGTACGCGTCGCTGAAAAATTATTACGAGGAAAATGATAACATTTCGAGGCTGAATGAATATAAAAATATGATTCGTAAAATAATAAGCAATGAGCTGACGGAAAGACAGCGGGATTGTATTACTTTAAGATTTCATAAAAATAAAAATGTTAAAGAAATCTCAAATATCCTTTGCATAAAAGAGGCAACTGTATACAAGCATATCCGAAACGGTATAAAAAAAATAAAAAAGCATTTGAATATTTATTTCAATGTATATTTTGAACCGTAACGGCAATATTACTATTAGGAATATGAATCATAGTATTCTTTAAAATGCTTTGCTAAAAGGAGGAATCATCTATGATGGACAAGATTGCGCTGCTGCTGCTGATAATCGGCGGTCTTAACTGGGGTTCGATAGGTATTTTTCAATTTGACTTAGTTGCATGGATATGCGGCGGTCAGACAGGCATCGTCAGCCGAATCATCTATACCCTCGTCGCTCTTTCCGCTATTTGGTGCATTTCGCTGCTCTTCAGAAATAACGAAAACGAAAGCAGCGGCGAACCGCAAAGGCACAGCTCAAACGCGTAATATCCTGCAATTTAATGTGGCTGTCGCGTCAGCCATGAAAAACAAAGGCCGGGCAGTCTGAAAGGGCTGTCCGGTCACTGTTTTGACGGATAATTTATTGATTTACCGAATAAAAGAAAGTTCTCCCTCGTATATTTGTAGTAGTAATGTAAAAGGGGGGACAGGTAATATGCCTATTTGGGTGATTTTGTTAATATGCTGTGGAATATTCCTTCTGCTTGTGGGGATACAGAAAATTATGAAATCAAAGCACCCTGTGCGTTCGGCGTTTTTGGGATTGTTTGTCGGACCTTTATGTATGATTATTGTAAACATAATTTCAGTGTTTACTCAGGTAAGTATTCCGGTAAGTCCGCTTTCGCTCGCGGTTTCTTCGGTTTTAGGCGTTTCCGGGGTTACAGCCATGCTGCTGCTGCAAATAATAATTTGAGGACCGCGGAGAGT
>CAYLOD010000001.1:8377-12309 GCA_964385235.1 uncultured Clostridium sp. | reverse complement strand
AGAGTCTGTCCGAATAACAGCATCATAGCGCTTATAAATACTATTTGATAACGATTTTTTCAAGAGCTTCCTTGAGCAGTTCACGATTTTCTGTGAGAGCTGCGAGCAGTACCGTATATATATACTGAGGATCATTATAAAATGAACGCTTAATAAGCTCAACCTGAGCGCAATCAGGCATAAAAACCGTAAAGCTCATAAGCGATATATTCCCGTCGGTTATAGAAAATGATACGTTATAACCTCCGTTATCAAGCTTTTCTACTTTAACGGGATTTTCCTTTTGCAGCTTTTGTTTGGTAAGAAGTGAAATGCAGGCGGATACGGCTTTATCACGCGCGGTGAACGGGAGAGTAGTGTCTAACTGGCGGGCTATCATCTCTCCGCGTCCGCTCAGGACAAACAGATTCTTATCTTCGTCTGACGGAGTTATATTTCCGGCGTTCAGCAGGTCGCATATAGCGTCGTTTGTTTCAAAATAATTTGCAAGCCCGTTATCCGAAATTACGGACACTATATCATCTTTGCTTAGCGGTCTTCCCGTTGCGTATAACAGATAGCATATGAGAATACAAATTTCACTTTTGTTTCGCAGTCCTCCCGGCTCTATACCGCCTGTAAACGCGTCGTAGTCCATAAAATACACCTCATTGTTTTAAATTTTATTTTGCCCCGTAATTCAACATGGCATAGCGCGGCATAAGCCGCGTGAGTAATTAACAGGGGATCCGATACCCTGCTGACATAGGTAATGCCGCCCCTGAGAGGCGGGGACATTACCTGAGTTATATCGAAAATATTATATCATAATTCAATCCATGTTGCAACTGCCCGAAATGCCTGTAAATTCAAGAAAGTCCAATATATAATCACTGCTGATGTCACACGCTGAAACTGCGCTTAAAAAAGCTCGAAAACGCCTGTAAGAAAGCATTTTCGAGCTTTTAATTTTTGGTGCCGGTGGCGGGACTTGAACCCGCACGCCATCGCTGGCAATGGATTTTGAGTCCACCTCGTCTGCCAATTCCAACACACCGGCTTATTAACTACCTTGAAATTATATAGCATAGGGAAAATATTGTCAAGTGGTTTATAGGGTTTAATGCGGCATCTTCGGGGAACCGTCACCGGAGTATAACTTATGCAATATGTTCCCCGCCTGTTACCCACGCGGCAAGACGTTTATTGGAGTTAATATAGTTAATATAGTTAATATAATAAAAATATTGATTCTTAATTGATTTTTAATAAAAATATTGATTCTCGTGATATTTTGTGATAAAATATCACGAGAATGTAAATTATTTTCACAAACACGCACGCTGTCTTGAAGCAGGTACAAGCCCCTTATTAAAGCATCAGGAGGAAGTTTTTATGAATATCGCTATTTGTGACAACAGCCTTGATTCCGAAATTTCACTTGAAAATCTGCTGAAATCGTTTTTTTCAAGTACGACAATAAGCTGTAATATTTATCGGTACGGCAGCGCGAAAGATCTTCTGTATGAGGTTCAGGACGGCGGCGCATATAATGTTATTTTTCTCGACGTTTTTATGAATGATATGCTCGGCATCGACGCCGCGAAAAAACTTCGCAAAATAAACTATAACGGAGAAATAATTTTCCTGTCCGAAAACTCGGAATTTGCCGTGGAAGGCTACGAGGTAAACGCGGGAGGATATATTTTAAAGCCCGTCAGTTATGAAAAGCTGTGCATATCAATGCAGAGGATAATACGAGGTATAAATGCGGAAGCATATCAAATACATCGGCACAACAGCGTTGTTATAGTCCCGTATGATGAAATCACATATATAGAAAGCAGCAATTCAAAGTGTATCCTCCACCGCTGCAACGGCGAAAGCTATAATATATACAAGAAGCTCAACGAGATCGAGGGAGAACTTAACAGCGAAAGATTTTTGCGAAGCCATCGCAGCTATATTGTCAACATGGATTATATCGTTCAAGCCACAAACCAGTTTAAACTTTCAACGGGAGAGTCCGTTCTGATACGCCAGCGAAGCGCCGGAGAAATCCGCGGCGCCTACCTTAAATACTTTGAGTCTCACGGAAAATATATGCAATTATACAGGGTATAACAGCTCGTTTACAGAAAGTTATGCGGTAAATGCTGTGTCCGGAAAACCCGGTCAGCGGGGGTGACAGCTATCCGAACGGATATAAGCTGAGACAGGGATTAACCGAAACGCCTGAACCGAGCCTTATCTTACGCAAGCCACACTTGAAAGGACGCTTAAAACCATGAAAAAATGGGGGTAGAAAGGTAAGACAATAAGTGATAAAACGGGACTTGGTAATTAAAATGAAAGAGTGCGTAAATTTTGAAGAAATGTTTGCCAATCGCGCGAATTTAATTTTCGGACAAAGGAAGCACAGGTCTGTATCGAGACAAGAAAGGCGCAAAAAGAAAAACAAAAGGTTTAAGGTCTTTTAAAGGATTTTTTCACAATGCTTTGCTTGGTTGTCGGTAAACTTAAGCTTTACTGTTTACCGTTTTCTCATAACTTTTTAAGGTTTTATGAAAAGGATTTGCATTTATAAGGTGTTGACAATTCGCGCGCTTATATGTAAAATCTAAGTTGTAAATGTATGAAACATATTTCTTAAAGGTGATAAAATATGCCTGCGTTTGTAGAATTTCAAAACGTATTTAAAAAATACAAAATGGGTGAAATCGAAATAACCGCCGTAAACAATGTTTCATTCTCGATAGATGAGGGCGAGTTTGCTGTTATTGTGGGACAGAGCGGCGCGGGAAAGACGACGATACTTAATATCCTCGGCGGGATCGATAACTGCTCCGATGGAAAAATATATGTAGGTGGCAGGGAGATAAGCCGTCTGCGCGGAAAGAGTTTGGCTTCATACCGCAGATATGACATAGGATTTGTTTTTCAATTTTACAATCTGATACCGAACCTCACGGCAAAGGAAAATGTGGAGCTCGCGACACAGATATGCAGAGACTCTATTGACGCTGTGACTGTGCTTGAGGACGTCGGTCTCGGCGACAGGATAAACAACTTTCCGGCGCAGCTTTCTGGCGGTGAACAGCAGAGAGTTTCCATAGCCCGCGCGCTTGCGAAAAAGCCCAAGCTGCTGCTATGTGACGAGCCGACAGGCGCGCTTGACTTTAATACGGGCAAAAATATACTCAAGCTTCTCCAGAGCAAATGCAGAGAGGACGGTATGACCGTCGTCCTTATCACGCATAACTCGGCCATTACCCCTATGGCTAACAGAGTAATAAGATTGAGAAGCGGTCAGGTCGTAAGCAACACTGTAAATAAAAATCCCGTGGATGTTGAGGAGATAGAGTGGTAACGTATCCGCATCAGCTCGGGCGTTTCAGGGGGTGATACAATAATGAGATCTCTCAGAAAAAATATATTCAGAGAAATATGGAACACCAAATCCCGGTTTATTTCGATACTTGCCATTATTGCACTCAGCGTGGGTTTTTTCTCCGGTATCAAGGCTTCTTCGCCGAGCCTTCTGAAAACTGCCGATGATTATTTTAATGAAAATAATCTCATGGATTTTCGTCTTGTTTCCTCCGTCGGATTTGATGACGGCGACATAAAAAGCATAGAGGAAGCGGACGAGGTCGTTCAGGTCATGCCGTCATATATGGCGGATGTAATAACGGAGATAGATAACAATGATTCGGTTGTGCGTATACACTCAGTACCCGAAACCGACGGCGGAGAGGTTCCGATAAATAAGCCCAACATAGTCGAAGGAAGACTGCCTGAAAAATCGGGCGAATGTGTTATTGAGAAAACAAGCTTTGTCAGCGGGCTCGGAGTAGGCGATACGCTTGAAATACTGCCCACTGTCGGAGATACAGATACAAAAACATATCTCAAAAAAACTAAATTTAAAATCGTAGGCATTGTGGATTCAC
>CAYLOD010000001.1:7800-8367 GCA_964385235.1 uncultured Clostridium sp. | reverse complement strand
TTCACCGATGTACATAACCTTTCAGCACGGAAATACAAATGTCGGCAGCGGAACCGTAGGTTTTTTTGCTATGATACCCGCGGAGGACTTTGCGTACGAAAAGTATACCGAGCTTTTTGTCAGAACGAGTGCGTCGGCCGGCGGGATTACAGGATTTTCCGATGAATATAAGGAGAATATCGCGCAGCAGGAGGAGATATTTAAAAGTCTCTCGAAAAGCGCGGCTGAGAGATTTAACGAAGGTACGTTAGCCGACGCGAAACAGGCTCTCGCGGACGCCAAGAAGGAATATGAGGAGAAAAAATCTGAGGCTGAAAAGGAACTTGCGGACGGAAAGAAAGAGCTTGACGACGGAAAAAAGGAATTTAAAGAGAAGATAGCCGAGGCGGAGGCTGAGATTAAGAAAAATGAAAAAAAGTTAAACGACGCGAAAGAAGAGCTTGAAAAGTCCAGAAAAGAATATGAGCAAGAGATCGCCGAGGGCAAACAAAAAATAGCGGACGGCGAGGCGGAACTTGAGAGCGGTAATGCCGAATACCAAAAGGGTCTGGAAAAATATAACAGCGA
>CAYLOD010000001.1:4748-7790 GCA_964385235.1 uncultured Clostridium sp. | reverse complement strand
GTATCAATGTGCTGATTGGTATTGCACAGGCGTCAATTGACGAACTCAAAAAAAACCCCGATATAAATTTAACACAGGAACAAAAATCTCAAATCGAAGCATTGGAGAAGCAGATAGCAGAGTATAGAAAAGAGTATGAATCGGGCAAGGCTAAGTATGACGAGGGATTAAGACAGCTTAACGACGGAGAGAAAAAACTCGCCGAGGCAAAAAATCAGCTCGATGAGGCACAAAAAGAGTTTGATATTAAGAGCAGTCAAGGCAGGGCGGAACTTGACGCCGCCAAGGAAAAGCTGAACAGCGCGGAAAGTCAGCTCAGCGCCGCGAGGCTTGAGCTTGAGGTTCAGAGCCTTTCGGCAGAGCTTCAATTCAAAGATGCCGAAACCGAGATCTCCGACGGCGAGAAAGAGCTTAATGACGGCAAAGCGGAGCTTGAAAAGCAAAAATCCGAGGGTCAGAAAAAACTCGATGATGGTCAGGCAAAATATGATAAAGGTAAAAAAGAAGCGGAGGAAAAGCTCGCTGAGGGCGAGGAAAAAATCAGGGACGCCGAGGATGAAATCGACGATATACCCGATTATAAATGGTATGTGTACAATCGCGACGATAACAAGGGATATTCGGGTCTGATCGAGGACGCGCAGAGGGTGGACTCAATAGCGACCGTGTTTCCCATATTTTTCCTCATAGTGGCGGTACTGGTTTGCGTTACAACTATGACAAGGTTTGTAGAGGAACGCAGAACTGAGATCGGAACATTGAAAGCGCTGGGCTACTCTCAGCTTGCTATAGCCATGAAGTACTTTATCTATGCGGCGATAGCGGCAATATTGGGGTGCCTGATCGGAGCGACTCTCGGACTGCTCACCCTGCCGAAAATCATTGTTGATACATATGGCATACTTTATAATCTGCCCGAGATGCACCTGTCGGTTGATTACAGTGTTGTGTTCATTTCCTCAGCCGTCGCGGTGGTTTCGACCTGCGCGGTAGCTATATTTACCTGCATGAGTGAGCTGAAGATAAATCCCGCGGCATTGATGCGCCCGAAAGCGCCAAAGCCCGGAAAGCGCATTCTGCTCGAAAAGATACCGTTTATATGGAAGCATATGAACTTTACCTCCAAGGTAACCGCGAGAAACCTTTTCCGATACAAGTCGAGATTTTTTATGACGGTTATCGGTATTGCCGGCTGTACGGCGCTTATTATCGCGGGCTTCGGGCTCAGAACATCTATTATGTCAATAGCGGGAATGCAGTTTGGCGATATATTTAAATATGACGCCATTATGGCGCTGAAGGAATCTCAAAGATATGAAAAGTGCGAACCGCTGATAGAAGAAATAAATAACGATAAAAACATATCGAACGCACTCGCTGTTCTGAGCGGCAATACCAAGGCATATGCCGAAAATGGCTCCAAAAAGCTGGATCTTACGTTCCTGATACCGCAGAACAACGATGAATTTAAAACACTGGTGGATCTCAGAACGCGAACGGATAAGGAACCGATAGAGCTTGCCGGCGACGGCGTAGTCGTAACGGAGAGAATGACCGAGGTTTTGGGTCTTTCTTCAGGGGATACCTTTACGATGACTATTGACGAGGAGCCGTATAACGTAAGGATAGCGGCCATAACGGAGAATTACGCAGGTAACTACATATATATGACGCCTGAGTATTATGAAAATCTTACTGACAAGAACACGCGCTACAATACTGTATATGTGAAGATAAATAATGTAAACGACAAGCTGGAAAATTCCATCGCCAAAAAGTGGATGGAAAATGATAACATCATTACAATAAGCTATGTTTCCGACATGGTTGATTCCGTAATGGATATGCTTGATTCGCTCAATATAATAGTGCTTGTTCTCATAATATGCGCCGGCGCTCTTGCCTCGGTTGTTTTGTATAACCTTACAAACATAAATATAGCGGAGCGTGTCAGGGAAATAGCTACTATCAAGGTTCTCGGATTTTATAACAGCGAAACGTCCGCATACATTTACCGCGAGAATATCATACTTACAATAGTCGGCGCGCTGTTCGGCCTGCTTCTCGGTTCGGTATTTACACGATTTGTAATACAGACGATTCAGATGGATATGGCTATGTTCTCACGGGAAATCGACCCGCTGAGCTTTGTTTGGGGATTCCTTCTCACTATGGTTTTCGCAATATTGGTAAACATAATAATGTATCGTGTAATGTTGAAAATAGATATGGTCGAGTCGCTGAAATCAGTGGAATAGTCATAACGCCTTTTACAAATAAACATAAGAAAAACTCTCAGCATACAGGTGTGTGCTGAGAGTTTATATTTTGTAAAACGATTCAGTTTTTCTCTTCGCAAAAATCCTCAATATGCTTTTTGATCGCCTCAAAGCTTTCGGGGCTTATGACGTGTTCTATACGGCAGGCGTCCTCAACGGCTGTCTTTTCATTGACGCCGAGGCGGATAAGCAGGTCGGATATAAGCTTATGGCGTTCGTATATTGTTTCCGCAATTCTTGAACCTTTTTCGGTAAGGCTGATATTTCCTGCGTCATCAACGGCAACATACCCGTTTTCGCGGAGATTTTTCATCGCTACACTGACGCTCGGCTTTGAAAAGCCAAGCTCGTTTGCTATATCAATAGAACGCACAAAAGGATTTTTTATTTTGAGTATGAGTATTGTTTCAAGATAATTTTCTGCGGATTCATGGATTTTCAACTATTTCACCTCGAATACATAAAATATAATTGTTATTCATTATATTATCATACTTTTATACGGCTTTCAAGATAAATTTGTTTTTAATACATGAATTATAAGTTATCGCGCAGTAAAATATCCGTTATACTATCTCTTTTACTTAGAAATGACGGGAATGCTCAATATTACAGAATACAAAGAATAAATTATAAGTAAATAAAAATCGGTAAGGCAACACATTATGGCATATAAAGAGATATACTTCAAAAATAAAAGCCGCGACAATTTGTTCACAAGCAGTTAATTTTTATTGTTGATTTTAGCTAAATAAATTAATGT
>CAYLOD010000001.1:0-4738 GCA_964385235.1 uncultured Clostridium sp. | reverse complement strand
TGTATATTTAGTCAAACATACGAATTTTTTTTATAAGGCAAAATTCGATTTTTAATTCAAAAATGGAATAAACTTTTTATTAAAAAAGTTATAATTAACTGTGAAAGGTTGCAAAATGCTGATATATGCAATCGTAGTCATAGCAAATTTTAAACGGCTAAGGCGGAGGTGAATTATTTAGCCGGGTCCCGTAAACATAACCAAAACACACTAAAATAAACAGAAAGAAGGAAAAAACTTTGTTTAAAACAAGAACAAAACTCGGGACAAAAGCAGTGAGTGTTTTCATGTCGCTTTTGATGGCGTCGTCAATGCTTACCGTCCTAATGTCAGCCGCTCCCGCTGAGGAGGTTTCAGCTGCGGGTAGTTACGGACTGGCGGATAAAGCTTCACAGGGAATAATTCTTCACGCTTGGAACTGGTCGTTTACCGCGATTAAGAATCAAATGCAGGATATTGCGGAAGCGGGTTACACGTCGGTTCAGACATCTCCCGTACAGCGCCCCAAGGAATATTCGCAGAGCAGCGACCAACACGGTTGGTGGAAAGTTTATCAGCCAACGACGCTTTGTTTTGCCCCCGACGGACATCCTTGGTTCGGAACAAAGGCGGAGTTTAAGGCAATGTGTGACGAAGCCGACAAATACGGAATTAAAGTTATAGTTGACGTCGTAGCAAACCATATGGCAAATAATACCGGCGGAATAGGCAACTCAAAAGCCGACATTTCAAACCAAAACGATCCTACATTCCGCGATGATGACAGTTGCTGGCATCTTAACGGTTCTAATCATATTGACTATGCAAACCAGCACCGCAACGGCGACTCAACGAGCTTGACGTGGGGCTTTGGAGGCTGGCCGGATCTTAACACGGGAAATAAAAAAGTTCAAAACGCCGTTATAGATCTTCTCAAGGAATGTGTTGATTTAGGTGCGGACGGTTTCCGTTTTGACGCCGCAAAACACATTGAGCTTCCGACAGATCCCGGCGGAGCTTCTGATTTCTGGCCGACAGTTACAAGTCAAATAAATACCTACGCAAAGTCTAAGGGCGTAGACGTATACTTGTATGGCGAGATACTTGACGACTGTGCGACCAGTATTGAAAACTATACGCGGTATATCGCGGTAACAGACAACAGAGCGGGCAACTCTATCCGTTATGGTGTTAGAGATGGCGATGTAGGCAAAGCGGCAAATTCCTCACTTACATACAACGGAGTTCCGGCGGAGAAAATCTTATTATGGTCTGAGTCGCACGACACATATGCGAACGATGATTTTACCGGTGAATCTGCGAAATTCTCTCAAGAAGAGATCAACAGAGCATGGGCTATTATCGCGGCTCGTCAGTTTGCCGCTCTTTATTTTATCCGTCCGAGTAACAACAGCGCGGCAATGGGTCAGCCCAGCGGCAATACAAATTGGAAGAGCAAGGAAGTCGCCGAAGTCAATAAATTTCACAATGCTATGATCGGCAAGAGCGAATATATGTCGAGCAGCGGCGACAACGTTCTTGTAGAACGCGGCACGAGCGGCGTAGTTATTGTAAACATAAGAGGTAACTCGCAGCGGATAAACGCTAAAGTTAATACAATGGTCGATGGTGAATACGTCGATCAGATAACCGGCACTAAGTTTAATGTTTCAGGTGGTCAAATAAGCGGACAGTTAGGAAGCAAGGGCATAGCCGTTGTTACTAAAGAAGGTTCCGACCCCCAAAAAGGCAGCGTATCGGCATCTCCCGCAACAGGAACAACCTTTACGGATACACTTACGGTAACTCTGAATGCTTCAAATGCTACAGACACGAAATACACTACCACAGAAGGCGCGTCGGGTTCCTACAGTAACGGCGATAAGATAACAATCGGCGCCTCAACCGCGGCGGGTTCGAGCGTCACGGTTAAGCTTTCCGGCAAAAACAAGGACGGAACTGCAATATCGGCGAGCTATACATATAAGAAAACCGCTCCAAAGCAATATCCCGCGCTTGAGTCGGGCGGATTTGTTTTCGACAACTCCGAAGTAAATTGGTCACAAGTTTACGCTTATGTGTATGACGAAACCGGAACAAAAGTGGAAAATAATATATGGCCCGGTATAAAGATGACAAACTGCGGCAACGGATACTGGAAGTATCTTCTCGGTACCGAGTTCGCGAACTGTACAAACATAGAGGTTATCTTCAACGACGGAGGCAGTCAGCAGATACCTGCCGCGATGCAGCCCGGATTTAATATTGGCTACAAGGATAAAAAGCTTTATGAGGGCGGCACATGGAAGGATCTTCCGCAGAATACGAATCCCGACCCCCCAAAGGGCAGCGTATCGGCATCTCCCGCAACAGGAACAACCTTTACGGATACACTTACGGTAACTCTGAATGCTTCAAATGCTACAGACACGAAATACACTACCACAGAAGGCGCGTCGGGTTCCTACAGTAACGGCGATAAGATAACAATCGGCGCCTCAACCGCGGCGGGTTCGAGCGTCACGGTTAAGCTTTCCGGCAAAAACAAGGACGGAACTGCAATATCGGCGAGCTATACATATAAGAAAACCGCTCCAAAGCAATATCCCGCGCTTGAGTCGGGCGGATTTGTTTTCGACAACTCCGAAGTAAATTGGTCACAAGTTTACGCTTATGTGTATGACGAAACCGGAACAAAAGTGGAAAATAATATATGGCCCGGTATAAAGATGACAAACTGCGGCAACGGATACTGGAAGTATCTTCTCGGTACCGAGTTCGCGAACTGTACAAACATAGAGGTTATCTTCAACGACGGAGGCAGTCAGCAGATACCTACCGCGTTCCAGCCCGGATTTAATATTGGCTACAAGGACAAAAAGCTTTATGAAGGCGGCACATGGAAAGATCTTCCGCAAACTCCGGATCCCGAGCCTAAGGTTCCCACGGTTACAGTTGACAAGGCGTCGGGAACAAGCTTTACAACAGAAACGTTTGTCATTACTCTCGGACTTTCCAACGCCGTGTCAGGCACATACTCGGTCGATAACGGCCCGACAAAGAGCTTTACAAAGTCAACTAAGGTAACTATAGGCGAAGGCAAAATAGGCGATTCCGTTGTCACGGTCAAAGCGACCGCAAAGGGCTCTGACGGCACAACAAAGAACTATACCTTTACTTACAATAAGAAGTATGTTAAAAAGACAGCCTCCACCGTAAGCTCAGTGAATGCTCCGTTGATAAGCACGATTGCATCAGCCTCTTTGAGCAGCAATTACAGCACAAACAAAGCAGGCTTTGGCGCGAATAAGACAATATCCATAGATGGCGACATATCGGATTGGAACAGTTCAATGCTTATAGCGCAGGGCGCGGCGAACGATGATCCGCGTGTATATCGTCCCAACTCTATGTATGAGCTTCCGATAGACCTGTATGCTTTGTATGGAGCATATGATGATAATAATCTCTACCTTATGTGGGAGATGACAAATGTACAGGATGTAGTTGCTCCAAATGACGACTATCCTCTTTCACAGGGTATACTTTGGCAGACACAGGAATTACCGTTCTTTATTTTAGTAGATACCGGTAAGAGTGATGCTGTCGGAAATAAGGGAGCATTACAGAAAGCAGGTACAATCTGGGATTCAGGACTCACAGTAGCAAACAGCTTTAACAGATTGATTTCCATAAATACCAAAGGCGGAAACGGTCCTTATGTTTACTCAGGCGATAGCACCGGACTGAATCCTGTTGAGATATTAGGTCCCGGAGAGTCAGAAATCACTATGAATTTTGGCTTGGGTATTTTAAGCACCGGTGTCAAAGGTATCAATGGCGCATACGGTGAAAATAACAATCGCGTTGTCGGTGATATGTGCAGTGATTCCGCAGAATGGGTAGACTTCAACACAAAGGGACACAAGAGTTCCTCGATGGACTTCTTCTATGAAATATCAATACCATACAGTGAGCTTGGTATAACTTCGAGCGATGTCAAAAATAATGGTGTAGGAGTTCTCCTTGCGGCTACATTCGGTAAATCACCTATGGACTGCTTACCTTATGACACAGCTATGAATGATAATGCGGATCAACCTGATACACAATCACAGGAGAACAACAGCTTTGAAAAGAGTGATGAGGATTATATAACAACCTCATTTGCGAGAATCGGCAATAGCGGCGGAAATAATCCCGGTCCCGACCCGGATCCCGATCCCACACCCGATCCCGGAGATCTTCCGCTTCAGGTCAACTTCGGCGCCGACCGTTCCGCTCCTCAGAATGCGGGTACAGCTCTTACTTTAAAGGGTATAGGCTATGGCGGTTCGGAAACCGGATACAAGTATACGTTTATCATTGACGGAGACACTGTTCAGTCAAACTCCACAAAGGATACATATGCTTGGAATCTCACAGGCGGTTCACATACGATTGAGTGCATTATCACTGATTCCACAGGCAAAACCGCTAAAAGCACTAAGACATACACGGGTGAGGGTGACAGTCCTGTTCCCGCACTCACCAACAATTCAACCGTCAGCGCGACAGAAATAACTCTCGGTTCGTCGGTCACAATGACAGGCAAGGCGAGCGGCGGCACAAGCCCGTATCAGTATCGCTTTGAGCAGAAGCTCAACACAGCGTCAGGCTACACTGTGCTCAAGGATTACAGCACAACATCAACGTACACATGGGAACCTGCCAAGACAGGCACATATAATCTGTGCGTCAGGGTAAAGGATTCCAACGG